>JBIQML010000252.1:0-6697 GCA_044463405.1 Nakamurella lactea
GGGTGCCGGTGTCTCGCCGGATTCCTCGGGTGCGGTGGCCGACGGCTGGTTGTGGTTCGGCATCTCCACCTACGGGGACTGGGCCACGATCGGCAACTCGACCGTCCCGTACGTCGACTTCGACACCACCGGTGACGGGGTGCCGGACTACGAGGTGTACGCGCAGAACGTGACCGGCACGGATGTGCTGGTGGCCTGGTTGATCGACATCAACGCGGGTGCGGCCATCGACGCCGAGCCGGTCAACATGAACTTCGGTGACGTGGACACCAACGTGTTCGACTCGAACGTGCTGCTGCTGCCCGTCTGGCCGAGGCTCATCGGCCTCACCGGCAAGGGCTCGTTCCCGATCAGCTACACGGTCGGAACGAACAGCTACTACACCAACAACCCCAACGAAGACATCGACGACGTGGGTCCGGTGACCTTCGACGCCGGCAAGCCGAAGGTGGCGGTGGACGGTCCGTTGTGGCTGGACGACGGCGGTAACGCCGTACCGGTGACGGTCAGCAAGAAGTTCACCAAGGTGCTGGTGTTCCACCTGCACAACGCCAGCGGCACCAGGGCGCAGAAGCTGCTGGTCTCGCCGTTCCACGGGTTCTCCGACCTGAAGACGAGCAACGTCTTCTACGACGACATCGCCTGGCTGGTGGCCTCCGGCATCTCCAACGGCAAGACGGTGGACGACTACGGTGTCGCCGATTCGTTGAGCCGTGGCCAGATGGCCGCCTTCCTGTACCGGTACCTGCATCCGGGCAAGGGCGACGCTTCGTGTTCGGGGAAGGTGCGCACGTTCTCCGACGTGCCGGCCGCAAGCCCGTTCTGCGGCGACATCGAGTGGCTCGCCGACCAGGGCATCGTCAAGGGCGATACCAGCGGGGCGTTCAGCCCCGGCGCGCCGGTCACCCGGCAGGCCATGGCGATGTTCATCTACCGGACCATCACCGGGTTGGACGACGTCGCATGCTCCGGGGCCGATAGCGATCGCACCTTCTCCGATGTGCCGACCGGCAACATCGCCTGTGGTGACATCGAGTGGCTGGAACGCAACGGGGTCGTCAACGGGTTCGGCGACGACACCTACCGCCCGGCGAACGAGGTGACGCGCTCCCAGGTGGCCGGCTTCCTGCACCGGGCGTTCGAGCTGGGACAGGCATGACGGGCAGCCCGCCCCGGTAGCCGCCGGGGCGGGCCTGCCGGTGGCCCGGTTCGGGCCGGAGAGTGCCTCCGGCCCGAACCGGGTCGCCGCGTTTTGGGCGGCCGTTCGGGCGTCGGCGTGTCCTGGTGGCCCCGTCACCGATAACCTTTCCCTGCCGGGGTCCGCCGCGGGCGGGCCTCGCGCCGCGGCCGCGCGCCGGCCGGCAACGACGACGCGAGAAGAGTGGAGCGCAATGAAGCTGGCGGTGATCCCGGGCGACGGCATCGGGCCGGAAGTGGTGGCCGAGGGTCTGAAGGTGCTCTCCGGCGTCGTGCCGGACGTGGAGACCACCAGCTACGACCTGGGGGCCGCGCGCTGGCATCGCACCGGCGAGCTGCTGCCGGAGTCCGTGTTGCGCGAGATGCGCGATCACGATGCGATCCTGCTCGGCGCCGTGGGCGACCCGTCGGTGCCGTCCGGGATCCTGGAGCGGGGCCTGCTGCTGCGGATCCGTTTCGAACTCGACCATCACGTGAACCTGCGGCCCGCGCGGCTCTACCCGGGGGTGGTCAGCCCGCTGGCCGGCGACCAGTCCGTGGACCTGGTGGTGCTGCGCGAGGGCACCGAGGGTCCGTACGCGGGCAACGGCGGCCTGCTGCGCAAGGACACCCCGCACGAGATCGCCACCGAGGTCTCGGTGAACACCTACTTCGGCATCGAGCGCGTGGTGCGCGACGCGTTCGAGCGCGCCTCCCGCCGGCCGCGCAAGCACCTGACCCTGGTGCACAAGACCAACGTGCTGATGCACGCCGGGCAGCTGTGGAGCCGCGTGGTGGAGGAGGTGTCCATGGAGTACCAGGACGTCACCGTCGCCTACACGCACATGGACGCCGCGATGATCTACCTGGTCACCGACCCGGGCCGGTTCGACATCGTGGTCACCGACAACCTGTTCGGCGACATCTTCACAGACCTGGCGGCCGCGGTGTCCGGTGGCATCGGCCTGGCCGCGTCCGGGAACCTGGACGTCTCGCGGACCAACCCGTCGATGTTCGAGCCGGTGCACGGTTCCGCCCCCGACATCGCCGGCACCGGGCAGGCAGACCCCACGGCCACCGTGCTGTCGGTCGCCCTGCTGCTGGATCACCTGGGCATGCCGGAGGCGGCGCGCCGGGTGGAGGCGGCCGTGGCGTTCGACCTGGCCACCAGGGCGCCCGGGTCCGCGGGCCGCACCCAGGCCATCGGGGACCGGCTGGCGGCGCTGGCCGCGAGCTGAGCGGCCTGGGGGGTGCCGGCTGAGCGGGGCAGGTAGCCCGAAGTTGGTCCAGGTAGCCCGAAGTTGCCGGCGTGTTGCGACAACATCGGGCTACCTGGTCGCGGTCGTGCGCCGCGGAGAGCGCCCCGCCCTGGCGTCCCGTCACCGCCTGTGGCACACTCGTCGCCATGCCACGCATCGCACCCACCTTCGCGATCATTAGCAGCTAGCGCGCCGGCCACCCACGCCGACGCGCAGACCTCCCGCACCGCGGGGGGTCTTTTGTTTTCCCGGGCCGGTGCCGCCAGCACCCCGGCGGCCCCGGGGGACGGAGTTCGACACCCGCGGCAGCACCGCCTGCCGGCATCGACGGCCGGCGGCCGGCACGGACACACCGGAAAGGGCCCATCATGGCCACGGCATCGGCATTACCGCTCGGCGACGGCTTCCACGTCTTCGACACCACCCTGCGCGACGGCGCGCAGCGGGAGGGCATCAGCTACTCCGTCACCGACAAGATCGCCGTGGCGACCCTGCTGGACGAGCTGGGCGTGGGCTTCATCGAGGGCGGCTGGCCCGGCGCCGTGCCGAAGGACACCGAGTTCTTCGCCCGCGCCGCGGACGGCGAGCTCGCGCTGTCCACCGCGACCCTGGTCGCCTTCGGCGCCACCCGCAAGGCGGGGGTGCGCGCCCAGGACGACCCCCAGGTCCGCGCGCTGCTGGACTCCCGGGCGCCGGTGGTCACCCTGGTCGCCAAGTCCGACGTCCGGCACGTCACCCGGGCGCTGCGCACCACGCTGGAGGAGAACCTGGCGATGGTGTCCGACACGGTGGCGCTGCTGGTCGCGGAGGGCCGGCGGGTGTTCCTGGACTGCGAGCACTTCTTCGACGGCTACCGGGTGGACCGGGACTACGGGATCAGGGTCGCGCAGGCGGGCGCGGATGCCGGGGCGAGCGTGGTGGTGCTATGCGACACGAACGGCGGCATGCTGCCCTCCCGGGTGGGCGCCGTGGTGGGGGAGGTGCTCGAGCGGACCGGCCTGCGGCTGGGCATCCACTGCCAGAACGACACCGGCTGCGCGGTGGCGAACACGATCGCCGCGGTGGAGGCAGGCGTCACGCACGTGCAGTGCACCGCCAACGGCTACGGCGAGCGGCCCGGCAACGCCGACCTGTTCGCGGTGGTCGGCAACCTGGAGACCAAGATGGACATGCGGGTGCTGCCCGAGGGTCATCTGGCCGACATGGTGCGGGTCTCGCACGCGATCGCCGACCTGGCCAACCTCCCGCCGGACACCCACCAGCCGTACGTCGGGTCGGTGTCGTTCGCGCACAAGGCCGGGCTGCACGCGTCAGCCATCAAGGTGGACCCGGACATGTACAACCACATCGATCCGGAGCGGGTCGGCAACGACATGCGCATCCTGATCACCGAGATGGCGGGCCGGGCGTCGGTGGAGCTCAAGGCCGCCGAGCTGGGCGTCGACCTGACCTCCCGGCCCGAGGTGGTCTCCCGGGTGGTGGAGACCGTCAAGGAGCGCGAGGCCGCCGGATGGTCGTTCGAGGCGGCCGACGCCTCGTTCCTGCTGCTGCTGCGCCGCGAGATGGATCGCCCAGGCGGCCCAGGCGGTGCCCGCGGTCCAGGCGGTGCTGGCGGTGACGGTGTTGCCGACGGAGCCGACGATCCGGTCGGCGTGGTGCCGTTCCAGCTGGAGTCCTACCGGGTAATCGTGGAGCACTCCGGGGGCAGCGGGTCGGTCGGCTCGGTGAACGATCTCAGCGTGATCAATTCAGAGGCCACCGTGAAGGTGCACGTCGCCGGTCAGCGGGTGATCGCGACCGCGGAGGGCAACGGGCCGGTCAACGCGCTGGACTCCGCGTTGCGGCAGGCCATCGTCTCGCAGTATCCCCGGCTGGCCGACGTGGAACTCACCGACTACAAGGTGCGGATCCTGGCCGGGCATGCCGGCACGGACTCGGTCACCCGGGTGCTGGTCACCTCGGCGGACGCCTCCGGCGACTGGACGACCGTGGGCGTGCACGCCAACGTGGTGGAGGCGTCGTTCCAGGCGCTGCTGGACTCGCTGGTGTACGCGCTGGACGCGGACGGCGTCACCGCGTCGCGACCGGCGGCGGTCGCCGCGGCCGGGGCCTGACGCTGCGGGTACGCTCGCCCTGCCGCCTTGCCGTCGCGTCGAAGGGATCACCGTGCGCCTCGCCCGCATCGCCCAACCGGAGGGTGTCTCGTTCGCCGCCATCGACGGTCCGGACGGCGATCAGACCGCCCGGGAGATCGCCAACCATCCCTTCGGTAACCCCAGCTTCACCGGGCGCCGGTGGCCGCTGGCGGACGTGCGGCTGCTGGCGCCGATCCTGCCCAGCAAGGTGATCGGCATCGGCCGAAACTACGTCGCGCACGCCGGCGAGCTGGGCAACGCGGTCCCGGACGAGCCGATGATCTTCCTCAAGCCGTCCACCTCGGTGATCGGCCCTGGCGCAACGGTGCACCTGCCGGTGACCTCGCAGCGGGTGGACTTCGAGGGGGAGCTGGCGCTGGTGATCGGCCGCCCGTGCCGCCGCGTGAAGGCCGAGGACGCCGCGGCGTTCATCCTGGGATATACCGTCGGCAACGACGTCACCGCCCGCGACCTGCGCAAGCCCAACGGACCCTGGTTGCGCGGCAAGGGATACGACAGCTTCTGCCCGCTCGGACCGTGGATCGAGACCGACCTGGACCCGTCCGACGTCACGGTGCGCACCGACGTCAACGGCGAGACCAAGCAGGACGGTCACACCAGCGACCTGATCTTCCCGATCGGCGAGCTGGTCGAGTTCTGCTCCGAGGTGATGACGTTGCTGCCGGGCGACGTGATCCTCACCGGTACGCCGGAGGGCGTCGGCCCGCTGGTCGACGGTGACGAGGTGACGGTGACGGTGTCCGGGATCGGCGCGCTGACCAACCCGGTGGTGGCGGACTGACGCGGCAGCGGTAGGCGGCCGGTCAGCGCGACCGTTGCGCCTCGTTGTTGTCCGGCGCGAGTAGCATCGTGGACGCTCCGATGATGTGCTCGTGCAGTGCCGATTCGATGATGGTGGCCTTGCCGGATTGCAGCGCCGCCAGCAGTTGGCGGTGTTCCTCGGCGACATCGCTCAGGGTGCGGTGCCGGGGGCCGAGGCGGTAGAGCTGCACACGAATCCGGGACAGCACGCTGTTCCACAGCTGGGTCACGTGGTAAGAGTCGGCAGCGTTGATCATGATGCGGTGGAACTGCACGTCCGCCTCGATGACGGTGACGAGGTCGGCGGCCGCGGCGCCCTGTTCCATGGTGGCAATCTGGTCCTCGAGCGAGGCGACCAGCTCGGGCGGGAGGTCGGCGGAGATCACTTCCATTGCGTACTTCTCCGCGATCACGCGCATGGGCAGCAGAACCTCGAGGAGCTCCTGGGTCGCGAGCTCGCAGACGAAGGAACCGCGAATCGGGTAGTGCTCGACCAGCCCTTCGCTGACCAACTGCCGTAGCGCCTCGCGCACCGGACCCGGACTGGCATGGAACATCTCGCTGAGGTCGTCCTGCTTGAGTTGTGCGCCGGTCGGAATCTCCCCGGTGACGATTGCCTCGCGGAGCGCGACGACGATCTGCTCCCGGCGTGACACGGGAGCTGCGGCCGCCAAGGTCGATAACCAGCCCTGCGTGTCGGAACCCGAGCGCGTCGCACCGCGATGCCGGGTTGACGTCGCCATGTGCACCTCCCTTCGGTTGCTCACCGCCTCACGGTCCGCCCCATCGAACTCCTGCCGAACGGCCTCCGTGCCGAGAGCGCGCCGGTGCTGCCTGCGGCGGTCGCCGGCCAGCGGATCTGCTCCGTTGCTCCGTTGCTCCGCCGAACGTCGATCCTATCGCGCCGCGACTGACTAAAGATAGTACTTGACAGATTATAGATAGTTAGCCACGATGATCCGCACGCGGTTGTCGAATCCACAGCCGCCCGTGGCGTCCCGGCCCGATCGGTCTCTCGGCCCGGCAGTCGGCTGCTCGGCAGGCAGGCCATCTGTCCTACCGATCTGAACAGACGTCACCACCTGCACTCTCGTGCACCTACCCCAGGAGGATGCAAATGAATGGCAGGAACCATCAACCTTGGCGATCGCCGCAACGATTGGTCACCGCCGTGGCAACGGTTGTGGCGTTGACCGCATTGGGTGCTTGCTCGAGCGGTTCGTCCAGCAGCAGTACCGGCGGCGGCAGCGCTAGCGCCGGGTCGGCAAGCGCGAGTTCGCAGCAGTCGGCATCGGGAAGCGCATC
>JBIQML010000253.1:0-6693 GCA_044463405.1 Nakamurella lactea
TCCCCCGCTCTGGAGGCGGCCATCGAAGACCTCGGCCCGAGGGTCCACGCGACGCTCTTGGAAACTGCGGGAGCGAGGAATATCGGTGAGTGGGCAAAGAAGGAGGATTGTTGGAAGGCGATCCTCGACCTCGCATGGGTGCCACCGAAGAGCCTGCTGTCCGAGCTAGATGAAGCCTCTGGCAGGAGCAAGACCACGTCGACGGCAAGCATCGACGAGCATCTCAGCGACGACGAACGTGTCGCTCTCGAAGCCGTGCTGTCAATCTCCGGTGACAGCTGGAAGGCTCTGAGCTCGTGGGCGAAGCAGACAGGCAGCCTTCAGCCATGGCAGCGGGGACTCGCCTTCAGCGTCGGAAACCTTATCAGCGCCGGCAGAACTCCCTCACGCAAGCAAACCCTGCACGGGGCCCGGACCCTCGCCGAGGCTCGACGACTCGGGTTCTCCGCATAGGGCCCCCTCCCCAGACGGGCTCACGCTTCGGCCGAGCCCGCAGTGAATCCTCCTCTGCCAATAGCACTCGAGTCTCGGTCGCACCTGGGATCGCGCATCATTCCGCTGGCCGTCACCCCCAGCACCTACACTCTTACCGAGGGAGTGATTCATGAGAACGACTCGGAGCCCGGGCGTCAGACTGGTCCGTGGGCCATTCGTCCGGCTTGAGCCCAACGAACGTCACTGCGAGAGCGCTGACGAGCTTGCGGCGCTCTGCCGCGAACTGCGTGCCGACGACCCTTCGGCAGTGCTCGCCGCGGACCTGTTCTCGGGCGCAGGAGGCTTGGGCCTCGGGCTGGAGCAAGCTGGAATCCATGTCGTCGTCGGTGCGGACCACGACGTGGAGGCGCTCGAGACCCACCGCCACCACTTTGCGGGTATGGCGCTGGACTGGGATCTCAGCGATGCGGACAGGGTTGAACAGGTCGCACGGCTCATCCGAGATAATCGGATCGACGTCTTGGCCGGCGGTCCTCCATGTCAGCCATTCTCGAAGGCCGGCCGCTCGGGCATGCGCTTCCTCGTGCGAGAGGGGCTGCGGGACCCGCATGACCGCCGGCGCGATCTGTGGCGATCGTTCCTCGAGATCGCCCGCTTAGGCGAGCCCCGAGCCGTCATCATGGAGAACGTCCCCGACATGGCTCTCGATCGTGAGATGTTCATCCTGCGGAGCGTGGTGTTCGAGCTCGAGCGTCTGGGCTACACGGTGCAGGAGCAAGTGGTCGACGCGTGGCGCTATGGGGTTCCGCAGTTCCGGCAGCGGCTGATCCTCGTGGCGGTCCGTGACGGCGCGCCGTTCAAGTGGCCCGCCGAGGAGCCACGCAAGGTGACGGTGGCGAACGCGATCTCAGACCTGCCGCCCGTGAAGGGGGGCTGGCGCCCGAGTGGGGGCGCAGAGGGTTGGACGGACTATGACCGGCCACGGACCGCCTACCAACGGGCGATGCGCGACGGGGTTCCGAGCAGTGACGAGTCGAAGGTCTTCGACCACATCACTAGGCCGGTCCGCGAGGACGACGAGCGCGCTTTCGAGCTGCTGGATGCGCAGAGCCGCTATTCCGACCTGCCCGCCGAGCTCAAACGGTACCGAGACGACATCTTCGACGACAAGTACAAGCGACTCTCGGGCGATGACGTGTCGCGGACGATCACGGCACACATAGCCAAGGACGGATACTGGTACATCCACCCAGAGCAGAACCGTACGCTCACGGTGCGCGAGGCCGCGCGTATCCAGACCTTCCCGGATTGGTTCCGATTCGCAGGCCCGCCCTCGGCCGCGTTCAAACAGATAGGGAACGCAGTCCCTCCGAGGCTAGGCTACGCGGTGGGACGCGCACTCAGGGCCAGTCTCGAGACTCAAGCCGACTGGCCGCCGTCGAGCGAGGAGATCGGCCTCACACTCGCCCAGTGGTTCCGCGAGGAGCGGCAGACTTCCTCCCCCTGGCTGCACAGTGCCTCACCGTGGCACGTGATCCTTGGGGAACTTGCGCTCGACCGCGTCTCGGTACTCATCGCATCGGCGTTGTGGCCACTCCTGGAGAAGCTCACCGGCCCCGAGGACCTGATCCGAGAACAGGAGAGCTTAGCCGAGATCCTGTCATGGGTCGGCCGGGACGGCCGGGTAACGAACCTGGTCACCATAGCGCAGGTGCTTCGGGCCGACCCCGAACTAACCGACGAGCGGCTCGACGAGCTCACCGCGAACGGTGACATTCCAGCCAGCGTCGCCGACTTGGCACGGCTCGTGACACCCAGCGGAGAGGAGCCTGTCGTCGTGACATCGGGAGCGCTCCGCGTCGTCAACCGCTTCCACGCGAATCCGCTCGGTCGGAAGAACCAGAACAGTGACGGCCGCATCGCGATCGCGAAGATGATCGGATTCGGCCCAGACACGAGGTCAGCGCAACTCGCGCTACTCGAGCTGGGAACGGACGTCTGCGGCCCAGGAAGACCGGAATGCGGCGAGTGCCCGCTGGCGAGATGGTGCCGCACCGCGGGCAGCTAGACAGGCCTCAGATCCCCAGCGCCGAGGCCAGGTCGGGATGTCGCTCACGGAAGGTCACGACGGCTTCTCGGTACGTCGGCAGGTCCTGTGAATCCAACAGCGCCGCCTTGAGCGCGACACCCACCTCGCGAAGTGCAACACCCTCAGACCCGCCGGGCTTCGAGGTGATGGCGCGGCCGCCGCGACCACCGCCGGACTGTCGGTAGGCAGCGTCCGCCCTCATGCACAGGTCGTGGATCGGCCGCTCCAGCATGTTCTTCAAGGTGGCGGGGAGGACGACGCTCATCTTCGCCACGTTGATCTGGAACGTCTCGTCTAGATCCGTGTCGAAGTCGATCGACGCTCGGGCCAACTTGGTGTGCTCGTCGATGCCACGCAGCCCGTTCCAGCCGCCGAACTGGACGAGACGGTCGGCGCGATAGATGTACAGACCCTGCTGACGATTCCACTTGAGTGGGCCCGACATCGCTTCAAATCGGTCGGGCGTCGAGAACTTGTCACGCGGTGGGAGCACGTAGCCCCGGAAGACGATGTCAGACGAATCCCAGTCCGTCTCGACTTCGAAGACCTCAGGATCGAGGGACACCGTATTCGGCTCGCTGGACGCAAACGGATCCCACGGCTCCAACTTCTCGTCGTTCACCGAGATCGTCACCGGTTCGAGCCCACACTCTCCGGCGATGAAGCGATGGAACACCATGCTCAAGTGCGCCCCGGTCTTGGCTGCCAGCGACGCGAGGCGACGACGTCCCCAGCCGGACTCGGCGTACCGATCCGGAAGCACGCGGTCGAGATTCTCCCAGACCACGACGGTCCCAGGGCCCTCGCGCAGGCGATCTCGTGCCGCCTCGACCGCTGGGCCGCCCTCGTCCGAGA
Source organism: Nakamurella lactea (assembly GCA_044463405.1). Taxonomy (GTDB): domain Bacteria; phylum Actinomycetota; class Actinomycetes; order Mycobacteriales; family Nakamurellaceae; genus Nakamurella; species Nakamurella lactea_B. Next base: position 3,380 of record JBIQML010000253.1, read on the forward strand.
GCACCGCCCATCTGTCGCGGCGGTTCACGAAGTCCAAGTCAATGGTGCGGACGGTGCGGGTGAGCCTAGCGGGCGTGTGCCGACTGACGATGCTCAGCCGGCTGCACTGCGAGAATGAGGCGGTCTTCAGGCCCAGTCCGAATCGGCCGAGTTCGTTGTGTGAGTAGTCCCGCCGGCTTCCGAACCGCAGGGCTTCCAGCATCTCGCTCGGTCTCATGCCGCGACCATCGTCAGAGATCAACACGTAAGAGGCGTTCGGCTGGAAGGTCAGACTGACATCAACTTGGTGCGCGCCGGCGGCGATCGAGTTGTCGACGAGGTCCGCGATGGCGGTTTGGAAGTCGTAGCCGATGTCGCGCAGCGAGCTGGTCAACCGAGCCGCGGACGGTGGGACGTCGAAGTAGCGCGCAACGCCGACCAAGGGGCACCTCCCTACGGGGACATACTGGCATTGTGACTCGGAAGCGGCGGGCCGACACTCCGGAACAGACGGTACTCGACGGCGACGACATCAGCGCCGCCACGTGTAGCCTGCATACCGTCTCGCCTGTGACGCGGCGGGTCATGCAGGCCAATCGGTCGCGGGATACGTCGCCGGAGATCGCGGTCCGGGCTCGACTGCACGCGATGGGGTTGCGCTATCGAGTCGCCACGCCGCTGCCATTCGATCGACGCCGCCGCGCCGACATCTTCTTCAGCCGGGTCGGGCTCTATGTATTCATTGACGGCTGCTTCTGGCACGGCTGCCCGACCCACTTCGTCCTACCCAAGACGAACGAGAGCTTCTGGTCAGGCAAGATTACCTCAAATCGGATCCGAGATGCCGACACCTCCGTGCGCCTCGAGCTGCTCGGATTCGAGGTGCGCCGGTACTGGGAGCACGAGGACCCAACAGACGTCGCGCGCGAGATCCAAACCCGATACCTTGCCCGTAGCGACGAGCACGCTGGATAGCGATCGAACCCGGAGGAGACGTATGGCGGTCATCAGGCGCTTCGCACCGGGACATCAGTCCGTGAAGGCCCACACCACCCAAGTCGACTGCTACCACCAGACAGTGACTGCCGAAGACGGAACCACCTATCTTCACCTGACGACATTCGGGTCTGACGACCGCGCGGTGCCTGGCAAGAGCAGCCAGTCATTTCAGCTCGACGCCTACTCGGCCCGAGAGCTGGTCACCATAATCGAGACAACCTTCGGACGCTCGGACCATCGCCGATAGACGACCAAGAGCGAACTTTCCCCTAGGTCTGCATGCACGTCGGCGTGTGCAAATCGACTCGAAGCACTGTGGCTCACTCCGCGGTGGGCAACGGGCCTCAACGTCCAATTTCCGTTTGCCGCAGCGACGGCGCTGCGAGACCGTTGCCAGACGCTCCCGCGCGCCGACAGGTGCTGGGGTGCGTCAACGCGTCGCGTTCGCCTGCGAGCACCTGGCCGCGCCCTATTGGCCCCCCCCCCCGGGTTGGAACTGAACAACCGCGCTACATCGTCACCCGCAGCGCAACATCGTGTCCGCTCGCGACTGCGTTCCACCTGTCGATCGATGTGGTCGCCCAGCGGGTTTGGCGCGGATGACGTCATCGCCGGAGACGACGAGCCAGCCCGTACCGCGGACCTGACGGCTCCGGCGGCCAGCACTGAGCGAAACCCCGGGCGCCCTGCAGGCTGAGCGCAGCGCGATCTTCAACCATCGATTACATGACTGGCACCGTGCCCGGTGCACCCCGGCCGCAAGATCGCATTTAACGCGCACCGCCGGCCTCTACGCCGATCGCGTGGTCGCCACTCACCGACGGTCTGCCGTCAGAGCCGCCAGGATCGATTCGCGCGTGGCGCCCGCGGTGTCGCTGCGCGCACGAGCCGGCTCCATCATCTCAAGCGCTTCCTTTGCGGTGATGTCCTCCCCTCGGTCGAATCGTTCGTCGAACTCGCGGGCATCCATGGCTGCCACCTCCGATCTCCCGTAGGTCGCCGTCGTCAACGGCGCGGAGATGGCACCACCTCCCTGTAGCGGTCGGCCTCGCCGAGTTCCGACTCAGCGCCGACCGCCGACGAGGAGGGCGACGATGACGGCGCATCACACGACCACGAGCACCGCACATCGACACACCGATACGGCTAGGCGAGCAACAACCGGCATCAGCTCGACGGCGCTAACGGCCCAGCGATGGCACCACTACGAAGTATGGTGATGTCGATAGCGCGGCTCTCCGCCGGATCGGGCTACCAGTACCTGATGCGGCACACCGCACGCGGCGATGCTCCCGACCGCGCCGGGGACGCGATGACCCGCTACTACACGAATCCCGGCTACCCGGACGGGATCTGGCTGGGCCAAGGTCTGCCCGGACTGGCCGACGGCGCCGGCCTGGCCGCCGGCTCGGTGGTGACCGAGGAGCAGATGGCTCGGCTGTTCGGCGCCGCCCACGACCCCGTCACCGATGCCGTGCTGGGCCGCGAGTACGTCACCACTCCCCCGCCCACCGACCGCATCGCAGCCGCCGTCGCCGCTCTGCCACCCGACCTGGCCGGCGAGGAACGCGGCGCCCGCATCGCCGCCATTACCGCCACCGAGAAGGCCAAGCCACACCGCTCGTCCGTCGCCGGATTCGACCTGACCTTCTCGGTGCCCAAGTCCGTCTCGGTGCTGTGGGCGCTGTCCGACGCCGGCGTGCAGCGCGCCATCGTCGACGCGCACCACGCCGCCATCGCCGTCACCATCGGCCTGATCGAACGCGACGTCGCCCGCACCCGCACCGGGCACGCCGGGGCCGCCCGCGTCCCCGTCCGCGGCCTCGTCGCCGCCGCGTTCGACCACCACGACTCCCGCGCAGGCGATCCTCAGCTGCATACGCACCTGACGGTCGCGAATCGGGCTCAGGCGGTCGACGGGAAGTGGCGCACGCTGGACTCGCAGTCGCTGTACTCAGCGGCGGTCGCGCACTCGGACACATACGACCTGCTGCTCGCCGACAATCTCACCCGCGCACTGGGCCTGGCGTGGGAGACCCGGCAGCGCGGCCGGGACCGCAACCCGCGCCGCGAGCTGGCCGCCGTGCCCGACCACCTGATCTCCGAGTTCTCCCAGCGCTCCGCCGCGATCACCGCCGCCAAGGACGACGCCATCGCCGCCTTCGTCGCCAAGCACCACCGTCAGCCCACCGGACCCGAGGCCGTGCGCATCTGCCAGCAGGCGACGCTGACCACCCGGGAGCCCAAGCGGGCGTCCACCCTGGCCGAGCACACCGAGCGGTGGGCACGCCGCGCCGGGATCATCCTGGGCGCCGATCCACGGGCGTGGGCGCGCC
>JBIQML010000254.1:0-6689 GCA_044463405.1 Nakamurella lactea
AGGTGTTCCAGGCGCTGTACGACACCCCGTTCCCCGAGGGGTCCAGGTCGCCGAGAACCTGGCCGAGCACGGGTTGCTGGACGCCGTGCTGCCGCCGCACAAGCTGCCGGAGATCGCCTCCCGCGCGCTGACCGTGTTGACCGCGCCCCGCCGGGGGCTGCCGCCGGTGCAGGCCGCGCCGGAGGAGGAGCAGCCCGAGGAACCCGCGTGGCAGTCCATCACCCGCACCCGGCGCCCGGATCGACCCGGGGTTCGGGAGCTGCTGCGCTTCGCGGCGTCCGACGTGGTGCCGCTCAACGGAACCGGACAGGGCGAGGTCCAGCCCGGATTGATGCTGGTGCTGGCACGGTTCTCCCGCATGCCGTGCGTGTTGCTGGGCCAGGACCGGGCCTCGCAGGAGTCGGTGGGGCCGCTCGGACCCGCGGCGCTGCGGGTGGCCAGGCGAGGGATGCGGCTGGCCGACGAGCTGGACCTGCCGCTGGTCTCGGTGATCGACACCCCGGGCGCCGCGCTGTCCAAGGAGGCCGAGGAGGGCGGCCTGGCGGGCGAGATCGCGCGCTGCCTGGCGGATCTGGTCGCGCTGGCGGCCCCGACGGTGTGCGTGCTGCTGGGCGAGGGCTCGGGTGGCGGGGCGATGGCCCTGCTGCCGGCGGACAGGGTGATCGCGGCACGGCACGCCTGGCTGTCGCCGCTGCCGCCGGAGGGCGCGAGTGCCATCGTGCACGGCGGCGATCCGTCGTTCGCCGCGGAGATGGCGGCGGCACAACAGGTTCGCGCCGTCGATCTGCGTCGATGGGGCATCGTGGACCGGCTGGTGGCCGAGCACGACGACGCGGCCGACGAGCCCGCCGCGTTCTCCCGCCGGATGGGCGCCGTGCTGGCCCAGGAGATGACGGTGCTGGCGGCCCGCCCGGAGAGCCAGCGGCTGGCCCACCGGGCCGGGCGGTACGCCTTCACCAGCTGACGCCGGGCCGGCGCTCGGGCCGATCCGGCGGGCCAGGCCGCGAACGTCGGGTCTGGGCCGCCTCAGGCCGCTTCCGACGTGTGAGCCGCGCCGGGAGCCGGGACCCGCTCGGACATCCGCAGGTCCCCCGGCGCGAGCGGGCCGGTCATCCGCAACGGCTTCTCGGTCAGGTAGCGCACGTAGGCGTACGGCGTGAAGAAGCCCGGCATCGTCTCGCCCAGCGCGACTTCGGTCAGCACGTCCACGGCGGCGCGAATGTCGGCCGGGGACCCCCAGCGCCCGTCGGCGACCAACCGGTCGGCCTCCTCGTGGATCATCGACTCGACCATCTCCCTGGTGATGGCCGGACCTTCGGCCAGCCTGGTCGCGTTCGTGATCCACTGCCAGAGCTGGGCACGGGAGATCTCCACCGTCGCCGCGTCCTCCATCAGCGCGTCGATGGCCACCGCGCCGGTCCCGCCCATCCATCGTGACAGGTATCGCATCGCGGCGGACACGTTGGTGCGCAAGCCTTCCAATGTGACGACCGCCGAGCGCCCGCGCACCGTGGTGAGGTCGGCGGCGGTGACGGAGACCTCAGGCCGTTGCCGCGCCCGCTGGTCGGGCGCGTCCCCGAGGACGGCCCGGAAGGCGTCCCGGCAGGTGTCGACAAGGCCGGGGTGCGCGACCCACGACCCGTCGAACCCGTCACCGGCCTCCCGGTCCTTGTCCGCCCGCACGCCGGCCAGCGCCCGGCTGGTGGTGACCGGGTCCGACCGGTCCGGCACGAATGCCGCCATGCCTCCGATCGCGTGCGCACCCCGGCGGTGGCAGGTGGCCACCAGCAGTTCGGTGTAGGCGCGCAGGAACGGGGTCGTCATGGTGACGGCGCCGCGATCCGGCAGCACGTGCTCGGCGCCCCGCCGGGCGTAGGTGCGGATGTAGGAGAAGATGTAGTCCCACCGGCCGGCGTTGAGCCCCGAGGAGTGCTCCCGCAGCTCGTAGAGGATCTCGTCCATCTCCAGTGCGGCTGGCAGGGTCTCGATCAGCACGGTGGCCCGGATGGTGCCGCGCGGGATGCCCAGCAGTTCCTGGGCGAGCACGAACACGTCGTTCCACAGCCGGGCCTCGAGGTGCGACTCGATCTTGGGCAGGTAGAAGTACGGTCCGGCGCCGGTCTCGATCAGGTGGCGGGCGTTGTGGAAGAAGTAGATCCCGAAGTCCACCAGCGACGCCGACAGCGGGCGGGAGTCGACGGTGATGTGCTTCTCGCACAGGTGCCAGCCGCGGGGGCGCAGCACCACGGTGGGGGTGCGCTCGCCGAGCCGGTATTCCTTGCCGTTGTCGGCGACGAAGTCGATCCGGCCGCGCAGCGCGTCGTGCAGGTTGATCTGGCCCTCGATGACGTTGCGCCAGGTCGGGGCGGTGGCGTCCTCCAGGTCGGCCATCCACACGTCGGCGCCGGAGTTGAGCGCGTTGACGGTCATGGCGCGGGTGGCCGGTCCGGTGATCTCGACCAGCCTTCGCTGCAGGCCGGGCGCGGGATCGGCGACGCGCCAATCGGTGTCGGAGCGCACGGCGGCCGTACCGGGCAGGAAGTCCAGGTCCTCGCCGGCAAAGACGCGCCGGGCGCGGTCCCGGCGGGCGGCCAGCAACTCGGCGCGCCGACCGGCGAAGGCACCGTCCAGCCGGGCCAGGAAGGCCAGCACGTCCGGGGTGAGGATCTCGTCGAACCGCGGATGCATCGTGCCGCGGATCTGCGGGGTGGTGATGGGGATGGTCATGATGTGCTCCTTGTCGGCGCCCTCCCCGCCTTGTGAGTCCGAGGTGGCGCTGCGCGCTCCGCGCGTACATCTCTGCGCCACGACAGGCTCACAAGGCGAGTGGGGGGTGGGTCAGAACTGCTCGGCCTCGGTCGATCCGGCCAGCGCGAGCGTTCCGGACTGGGGGTTGATGGCGGTGGACACCCGGTCGAAGTATCCGGTGCCGACCTCGGCCTGGTGCTTGACCGCCGTGTAACCGGCCGCCTCGTCGGCGAACTCGGCCTGCTGCAACTCCACGTAGGCGCTCATGCCCCGCTCGGCGTAGCCGCGGGCCAGGTGGAACGCCGCGTGGTTCAGCGAGTGGAAGCCCGCCAGCGTGATGAACTGGAACCGGTAGCCCAGCTCACCCAGCTCCTCCTGGAACGACGCGATCTCCCGATCGTCCAGCGCTGCCCGCCAGTTGAACGACGGGGAACAGTTGTAGGCCAGCATCTTTCCCGGGAAGTCGCGGTGCAGTTCGGTGGCGAACTCCCGCGCCAGGCCCAGGTCGGGGGTTCCGGTCTCCACCCAGATCAGGTCCGAGTAGGGGGCGTAGGCACGGGCCCGGGCCAGCACCGGCTCGATCCCGCCGCGCACCCGGTAGAAGCCCTCGCCGGTCCGCTCCCCGGTGCAGAACTCGGCGTCGATCGGGTCGACGTCGCTGGTCAGCAGGGTGGCGGCGAGGGCGTCGGTGCGGGCGATCACCAGGGTGGGCACGCCGGCGATGTCGGCGGCCAGCCGCGCGGCGTTCAGGGTGCGCACGTGCTGCGCGGTGGGCACCAGCACCTTGCCGCCCAGGTGCCCGCACTTCTTCTCCGAAGCGAGCTGGTCCTCGAAGTGCACCCCCGCGGCGCCGGCGGCGATCATCGCCTTCATCAGCTCGAACGCGTTGAGGGGTCCGCCGAAGCCGGCCTCGGCGTCCGCCACGATCGGCACCAGGTAGTCGATGGGGCGGCTGGTGTCGTGCCCGTCACCGCCCTCGCCCGACCCGCCCGCGGACCACGCGATCTGGTCCGCCCGCAGCAGCGCGTTGTTGATCCGGCGCACCACCGCGGGCACCGAGTTCGCCGGGTACAGCGACTGGTCCGGGTAGGTCTGCCCGGCCAGATTCGCGTCCGCGGCCACCTGCCAGCCGGACAGGTAGATCGCCTCCAGCCCCGCCTTGACCATCTGCACGGCCTGGTTACCCGTCAGGGCCCCCAGCGAGCGCACGAATGCCTTGCTGTGCAAGGTCTCCCACAGCCGGTGCGCGCCGAGCCTGGCCAGGGTGTGCTCCTCGACGACGCTGCCCCGCAGGGCGATCACCTCGCGCGCGTCGTAGCTGCGCTCGATCCCGGCCCAGCGGGGGTCGCCGACCCATTCCTGGCGGAGCAGGGCCGCGGACTCGTCGCGGCCGGCGTGCCCGCCACCCCGTCGGGGCGGGGCGCCGTCACAGCTGGATCCCTGGTTCTCGGTGGGCTGCCTGGTCAGTGTTGCGGTCATGATCGTGATTCCTCTACATCGGGCGTGGCATCGGCTGCCGGGTGCGGGGCGCCGGGTGCGGCGTCGTCGTGCAGAACTTGTGATGTCCACGATGGGCCAGGTCGTCGGCCACAAGCCAGCGCCCAGGATGTAAAGAATCAGCGTTCTTGCGCTATCGTGCAGCAATGCCGGAACGCAGATCACTGGATCGATCAGGTAGTCGCGTACCTAGTGCGGCGCCGCCCGGAGCCGACCCCGACCCGATCACGGTCGGTCGGCGGCTGCGTCACCTGCGGCGCGCCGCCGGTCTGACCCTGGACGACGTCGCCGGCCGCGCCGGGGTCTCCGCCTCGGCGCTGTCGCTGATCGAGAACGGACGGCGGGAGCCGAAGCTCTCCGCGCTGTCCACCCTGGCCGGGGTGCTGGGGGCGACGGTGACGGAGTTGCTGGCGCCGGCCCCGCCCAGCCGCCGCGCCGCGCTGGAGATCGCCCTGGAGCGGGTGCAGCGGTCGGACGCGTTCGGCGCGCTGGGAGTGCCGGCGGTGCGGATCGGCCCCCGGCTGCCGACCGAGGCGCTGGAGGCGCTGGTCGGGCTGCACCGGGCGCTGGCCGAGATGCACGCCGAGCGGGCGGCGACGCCGGAGCAGGCTCGTCGGGCCAACGCCGAACTGCGCGACCAGATGCGCCGGCAGGGCAACTACTTCGGTGACATCGAGGAGCAGGCGGCGGGTCTGCTGTCGGCCACCGGGCACGAGAGCGGGCCCATGACGCGCACCGTGGTGGATCGGATGGCGGCGCACCTGGGCTTCACGCTGGAGCATCGCTCGGACCTGCCATCGTCGACGCGCTCCGTCACCGATCTGAAACATCGGCGCATCTACCTGCCGCAACCCGAGGCGGGCCAACACGATTCGCGGTCACTGGCGCTGCAGGCGCTCGGGCACGTGGTGCTCGGACACAAGGTCCCCGCGGACTACGCGGAGTTCCTCGCCCAGCGGGTGGCGATCAACTACTTCGCCGCCGCGCTGCTGATCCCCGAGCGTAGCGCCGTGACGCTGTTACGAGAGGCCAAGGCCGCCAAGGACATCGCCATCGAAGACCTGCGGGACGCCTACGCCGTGTCGTACGAGACCGCGGCGCACCGGTTCACCAACCTGGCCACCAGGCACCTGGACATTCCGGTGCACTTCATGCGGATCTCGTCGGCCGGCATCATCTACAAGGCCTACGAGAACGACGGGGTGCGCTTCGCCTCTGATGCCACCGGGGCGATCGAGGGCCAGCGGGTATGCCGGTACTGGACCGCGCGACAGGTCTTCGAGCAGCCGGACCTGTCGGAGGCCTACCAGCAGTACACCGACACCCCCGCGGGAACCTACTGGTGCACGTCGGTGGTGGATCGGACCCGGGACGGGCTGTTCTCGGTGAGCGTCGGGGTGCCGTACGCGCAGGTCAAGTGGATGCGCGGCCGGGAGACCGCGGACCGCGCGCAATCCCGCTGCCCGGAGCCGTCCTGCTGCCTGACCCCGCCGGAGGATCTCGCCCGGCGCTGGGACGGCCTGGCGTGGCCCAGCGCACGGGTGCACTCGCACCTGCTGGCGGCGATGCCACCGGGGGTGTTTCCCGGAGTGGACGACACCGAGGTGCTCACCTTCCTGGAGCGGCAGGATCGGTAGCGATCGCCGGTTCGCGCGCGAGTGGCGATCGCCCGGGGCGTCCGGAGATTCCGGCACGACGCCGCGCCGCCGTCAGCGACACGGTCGGCGGGCTCGAACTCGGCCGTTCCTCCGCCGAACCGGGCGCCCCGCCGCGCATGGAATGATGGCCTGGGAGTCCGATCGGCGAGCAGGGAGGTCATGCATGCGCGGCATCGTGCTGGCGGGCGGGTCGGGAACGCGCCTGCACCCGATCACCGTCGGGGTGTCCAAGCAGTTGCTGCCCGTCTACGACAAGCCGATGATCTACTACCCGCTGTCCACGCTGATGCTGGCGGGCATTCGGGACATCCTGGTCATCACCACCCCGGTCGACGCTGACCAGTTCCGCAGGCTGCTCGGCGACGGATCGCAATTCGGGGTGAACATCACGTTCGCCGAGCAGCCCGAACCCAAGGGCCTGGCCCAGGCGTTCACCATCGGCGCCGACTTCGTCGGCGACGATCCCGTCGCGCTGGCGCTCGGCGACAACCTGTTCTACGGTCCGGGCCTGGGCACCAGGCTGGCCCGGCACACCGAGCCGGACGGCGGGGTCGTCTTCGCCTACCGGGTCGCCAACCCTCGCGACTACGGCGTCATCGAGTTCGACGCCCAGGGCCGCGCCATCTCCCTGGAAGAAAAGCCGCAGCACCCCAGGAGCAACTACGCGGTCCCCGGCCTCTACTTCTACGACAGCACCGTCACCGACATCGCCCGCACCCTGAAGCCCAGCGCCCGCGGCGAATACGAGATCACCGACATCAACCGCACCTACCTCACCCAAGGCCG
>JBIQML010000255.1:0-6688 GCA_044463405.1 Nakamurella lactea
ACTGCGCCGCCGCCAGCGCCAGCGCCAACTCCATCAGGTTGCGCAGCCGCGCGCCCGGACGGCGCGCCGAGTACAGCGCACCGGACAGCGATCCCACGGCCAGTGCGCAGGTCAGGAACCCGTAGCCGCCCGCGGTGAGCTGGAAGTCCTTGGCGAAGGCCGTCAGCGACACCGGGAAGTTCGCGGTGAAGAACCCGCAGATGCCGGCCAGCGCCATCGGCCAGCAGAGCTCGGGTCGGCGCGCGATCTCGGACAGCGCGGAGCGCATCTGGCCGCGGCCACGGGCCAGCGCCAGCGTGCGATGCAGTTCGGCGGCCCGCATCACGCCGAGCGCGGTCACCACCACCGCGAACGAGGCGGCGTTGGCCGTGAACGCCCATCCGATCCCCACCGCGGTGATCAGCACCGCGCTGACCGCGGGACCGACCAGCGCGCCCAGTTGGAACACCGCCGAGTTGATGCTGACCGCGTTGCGCAGCTGCCGAGGGCCGACCATCTCGTGCACGAAGGCCTGCCGAGTCGGGTTGTCGAACGCCGCCGCGGTGCCACCGGCGAACGCGATCACCAGGATGTGCCAGTACTGCACCACGCCCGTCAGGCACAGGCCCGCCAGCACCGCCGAGCACAACCCCAGCGAGGTCTGCGTAGTGAGCAGGATCCTGCGCTTGTCGAACCGGTCCGCCGCCAGCCCGCCGAGCATCCCGAAGATCAGGGTGGGCAGGAACTGCAGCGCCGTGGTGATGCCGACCGCGGCGGCGCTGCCGGTCAGGGTGAGCACCAGCCAGTCCTGGGCGACCCGCTGGGTCCACGCCCCGGTGTTGGAGATCACCTGGCCAGACACGAAGATGCGGAAGTTTCGAGTGCGCAGCGAGGAGAACATGCCACCGGGGGCGGGCCGCGCCGGCGCGATCGGCGGCTCCTCGATCGTCGCGAGCGCGGTCAGTGTCGACGCCGGGGCGGTGACATCGGCCGGGTCGGTCACGGGGACCGAGACGGTCTGGCTCTGGGGGATGGCCGGGGCGGCGGTGGTCACGTCTGCTTCCGATGCGATGGGCGGGGCGATGGAGTCGAGGGGAATGCGACCCATCCATCGTCCCGGATCGCTGGACATTACAGAACTGAATTGATCAAATGACTGTCATCGCGTCTCGTGATAGGAGGACGGGGTGTACGAACCGGAGCAGTTGCGCACGCTGGTGGCGGTCGCCGAGACGCTGAGCTTCACCCGGGCGGCCGCGTTGCTGGACGTCGGCCAGTCGACGGTCAGCCAGCACGTCCGCAAGCTGGAGGACGCCGTCGGCCGTGCGCTGTTCCTACGGGATACCAGGACGGTGACGCTGACCGCGGACGGCGAGGCCATGGTCAGCTTCGCGCGATCGATACTGGCGGCGAATGAGCAAGCCATGGCGTACTTCTCGAGCTCCGGGTTGGCCGGTCGGCTGTGATTCGGGGTGTCCGACGACCTGGCGCTGTCGCCGCTGCCGCGGATCCTGCGGGACTTTCGCCGGCTGTACCCGCGCATCGACCTGGAACTCACCGTCGGGCAGAGCAGCGCGCTGCACCGCCGGCTGGAATCCGGGCACCTGGATCTGGCCTTCGTCAAGCACCAGCCGGGGGACCGCAACGCGCGGGTGGTGCGCAAGGACAAGCTGGTCTGGGCCGGGGCCGACGGCACCCGGCTGGAGCCGGATCGGCCGGTTCCGCTGGTGGTGTACGCGGCGCCCAGCCTCAGCCGTTCGTTGGGGGTGCAGGCGCTGGAGGCGCAGGGCCGCCGGTATCAGGTGACGTGCACCGTGCGCGGGGTCAACGGGGTGCTGGCGGCGGTGCGGGCCGGGCTGGGGATCTCCATCTTCGCGCGCAGCCTGCGGCCGGAGGATCTGACGGAAATGCCTGCCTCCAGCAAGCTTCCAGCGCTGGGCGGGATCGACTTCGTGCTGCTCACCGGCCCCCGGGCGCCGGGGGAGGCGACCGAGGCGTTGACCTCGGCGATCCTGTCCGGGGGCCGCTTCGGCACCTGACCGCTGTCGCGGGCCGGCGATCAGCGCCCGGCCGGCCGCCTGGCCCGGATCAGGAAGCGCTGCGCATGGCAGGCGAACCGACCGTCCCGGACGATGATCTCGTGCAGGTCCCGCAGCCGGTCGCGGTAGCGATCGACCGAGAAGTCCGGCACCGTCCAGATCACCTTGCGCAGGAACGCGATCACCGCCGCCACGTCGAAGAACTCCACCAGCAGGGACGCCGTCTCCAGGTGCTCCACGACCAGCCCGCACTGCCGCGCCCATCCGGCGTGCGCGGACGGATCGCGGGCGGGCCCCAGCGGCTGCGGTCCCATCAGGAACTCATACAGCTCCCGGTTCGATCCGTGACCGATCTGTTGGGAGAGGTACTCGCCCCCGGGACGCAGCACCCTGGCGATCTCCGGCCACACCGTCACCGTCGGATGCCGGCTCGTCACCAGATCGAAGGATCCGTCGGCGAACGGCAGCGGGCCGGAATCCGGCGCCCGCACGACGACCGCGCCCAGCGGTGCCAGCCTGTCCCTGGCCAGCACCGCGTTTGGTGGCCACGACTCGGTGACGGCCAGCACCGCCGGTGGCCGCCGGACTCCCGCCAGCACCTCGCCGCCGCCGGTCTGCAGGTCCAGCGCCGAACCGGCCCGAGACATCGCCTCGTCCAGCAGTCGGGCATAGCCCCACGGCGGGCGCTGCTCGGTAGCGCGGCCGTCGAACCAGGAGAAGTCCCAGCCGTCCACCGGGGCGGACTCGCCCTCGGCGAGCAGGTCGTGGAACGAGCGCGGCGCAGAATCCATGGCTCCCACAGTGGTACAGCACGCACCGCGGCGCCAGCGACTTACCATGGCGGGATGATCACCGCCGTGCACGCCCTGATCTACGCCGACGATCCGGATCGCGCCCGCGCGTTCCTGCGGGACGTGATCGGCTGGCCGCATGTGGACAGCGGGGGAGGCTGGTTGATGTTCCGGACCGGCCCGGGCGAGTTGGGCGTGCACCCCACCTCGGGCGGCGAGGGCGGGGAGTCCTGGTCCATCGGCCAGCGCCACGAGGTCACGCTGATGTGTGACGACATCCACAGCACCGTCGCGGACCTGAAGGGGCGGGGCGTGGAGTTCACCCGGGACGTCCGCGACGACGGCTTCGGCCTGACCATCGAGTTCGTGGTGCCGGGCGCCGGCACCATGCTGCTCTACCAGCCCGCGCACCCCACCGCGTATAACCTGCCCGCCGCGGCGGACTGAGCCGCTCCTTCGGCCCGTCGCCGCGCTAGCCGTCCTGGGACGTCGGTACCCGTCCTGGGACGCCAGTACCCGTCCTCGGCCCGTCGCCGCGCTAGCCGTCCTCGGACGTCGCCCTGGCCAACTCCTCCCCGCCGACCTCGCGTTCGATCTCCTCCAGGGAGCGGTTCTTGGTCTCCGGAACCTTGGCCCGGAAGAACACGATCGCCACGATGGCGATGCCGGCGTAGATCCAGAAGGTCGGACCGCGGCCGATGGCCTGTGTCTCCTGCAAGAAGTAGAACGACACCAGGAAGTTGGCCGCCCAGTTGCAGATCGTCGCGATCGCCATCGCCTGGCTGCGAAACGCCAGCGGGTAGATCTCCGAGATCATCAGCCAGAACACCGGCCCCAGCCCGATCGCGAACCCGACGATGTACACGATCACGCAGACGATCCCCAGCCAGGCCGCCGAGTTGCTCAGCGCGTGGAACTGGAAGTAGGCGCCCAGCACGGCCAGTGCCACGGTGAGGATGATGGTTCCCGTGATCAGCAGCACCCGCCGGCCGACCCGGTCGAGCACGATGACCGCCACGATGGTGAACACGAAGTTGGTCAGGCCGACCATCACCGCCAGCATCACGGACTGGTCGGTGGAGAACCCGACGTCCTTGATGATGGTGCTGGCGAAGTAGATCACCGTGTTCACGCCGACGAACTGCTGGAACACCGCCAGCCCGATCCCGATCAGCATCAACGACCGGACCTTCGTGCGGAACAGGGCGCCGATACTCCAGCCGCGCTCGCTCTCCGCGACCTCGCGGATCTGCTGCAGCTCGCCGTCGATGTCGTCATCCTCGGACCTGGTGCGCTGCAATACCTCCCGGGCCTCGTCGATGCGTCCCTTGCTGACCAGCCAGCGCGGGCTGTGCGGGACGAAGATCATGCTGACCGCCAGTGCGGCCCCCGGAATGGCGGCGATGCCGAACATCCACCGCCAGCTTCCCGTCACGTCTCGCAGCCCGTACCCGGCGATGTAGGCGAGCAGGATCCCCAGCGTCACCATCAACTGGTTGAAGGTGACGGTGCCGCCGCGGATCTTCGGCGGGGTCTGCTCCGAGATGTACTCGGGCGCCACGAACGACGCCGTCCCCACCGACAGGCCCAGCACGAACCGGGCGATCACCAGCCAGACGACGTCCTGGGCGAAGGCGGCGGCCAGCGCCCCGATCACGTACACGCACCCGGACACGCACTTGGTCCACTTGCGGCTGATCGCCTCCGAGAGGTAGCCCGAGATCCCCGCGCCGACCATGGCGCCGATCAGCAGCACCGCCACGATCCAGGACGATTCCACCGTGGAGGGGTGCAGGTCCTTGGACAGGAACGGTAGGGCCTGCCCGATGATGCCGGTGTCGTAGCCGAACAGGAACCCGCCCAGGGCGGCGAGCAGCGCAATACCGGTGACGAAACGGTTACGACCGGACATCGCGAACCGCAGGAACGGGAAGCGACCCTCGGAATCCGGCTGTTCCTGCGTCGATCGCTGCTGCATGGCAACCCTCCGGACGTGACTCGCTGGGCACTACCCGAAGGCGGTCGGCCGCGAAACGTTCCGGTGGCGGGCGCCGGAGGGGTCAGTCGTCGGGTGTTCGGGTCATCTGCACCTCGCGCAGCACCGCCCATGCGTCGGCGACCGGTCCGAGGTGGGCGAGCTTGTCCGGGTTGAGCATCGCCCGGATGGCCTGGACCTGCCCGTCGGCGATGTCGAGCGTCCAGGTATTGATGATCTTGCCCTCCCGGTCCCGGAAGATCGCGCCCGGCTGTCCGTTCAGCGCGTGCCGCTCGATGCTGGCGTCGAGGCGCGCCACCGCCGGGAACAGCGAGACCAGCACCCGGCGGACATTGCGTGCGCCGGCGATGCCCTTGCCCCACAACGGTGCCTTGCCTCCGCTGTCGCCCACCATCAGCACGTCGGCCGCCAGCAACTCGGTCAAGCCGTCCACGTCGCCGTCGGTGAGCGCGTCGAAGAACCTGTCCGCGAGCCGATCTCGCTCGCGCCGGTCGGCCTCGAAGCGGGGTCGTCCCTCGGTCATGTGTGCCCTGGCGCGGACCGCGAGTTGCCGACAGGCCGCCTCCGAACGGCCCACGGCGGAGGCGATCTCGGCGAAGTCGAATGCGAACACCTCGCGCAGCACGAACACCGCCCGCTCTGCGGGGCTGAGCCGCTCCAGCAGCAACAGCGAGGCCATGGACAGCGAGTCCGCCAGCTCTGCGGTGCGCTCCGGATCCGAGTACGGGTCCTCCAGCAGCGGTTCCGGGAACCAGCTTCCGGTGTAGGCCTCGCGCCGGACGCGAGCGGATCGCAGCACGTCGATGGAGATACGCGTGACCACCGCGGACAGGAATGCCTTGGGGGAGGTGGGATTTGCCGATGCGGCCTGGTATCGCAGCCAGGTCTCGCCGACGGCGTCCTCCGCCTCGCTGACGCTGCCCAGGATCCGGTAGGCGATGGAGAACAGCAGCGACTGGTATCGCCGGAACTCCTCGGCGCGGGCGGCGTCCGACCGTTCGCTCCGCGACCGGTCCGCTTCTTTCGTCACGCCAATCCTTCCTTGAAGCCCTCGCGCCACGACGGGTACCGCAACTGCCAGTCGAGCTCGGACTTGGCCTTGGCATTCGAGAATCCGCGTCCGCGGGTCATCATCGTCACCGCCACATCCCCGGCCAGCAGCTTGGCCAGCCATGCCGGGACGCGTCGGGGCGGCTTCGCGCCCGCGCAGGAGGCCAGGTAGGGAAGCCATTCGCTGGCCGGCGCCGGCTCGTCGTCGACGATGTTGAACACCCCCGTCGCATGCTGCTCCACGGCCAGAACGGTAGCGGTCGCCACGTCGTGCAGGTGGATCCACGAGTTGTACCCGGCCCCGTCACCGACCAGGGGGAACATCCGCCGGCGGATCAGCTCCACCTGGTCGTCGGTGGCGCCGGGGCCGTAGAGCCCGCCGTAGCGCAGCACCGCGCCGCCGGCCCCGAGCA
The DNA here is from genome assembly GCA_044463405.1 of Nakamurella lactea. Taxonomy (GTDB): domain Bacteria; phylum Actinomycetota; class Actinomycetes; order Mycobacteriales; family Nakamurellaceae; genus Nakamurella; species Nakamurella lactea_B. The sequence goes on from JBIQML010000255.1 coordinate 6,269, forward strand.
CCGCCCGCTCCAGGTGCGCGATCGCCCGCGATACCGGCTCGGCGGGCGTCCCGGTCAACGGGTCCAGCGGGTCGTCCTCGGTCTTGACCCATCCACCGGTCTGGATGCCGTTCCAGCTCGCATAGCTCTGCGCCACGATGTGCCCGACGCCGGTGGCCTGGGCGGCCGCCAGCAGGTGGTCGGTTCCCTCGGTGCGCAGCCGGTTGGTCCCGGAGAACCAGCGGTCCATGTGCTTGAAGTTCGGCTTTCCGGCGTGCGCCATCGAGATCGCCGTCATCTGGTTCACGATGACGTCCGGCGCCGCCGCCGCCACCGCCTGGCCCACCGACGCCGGATCCAACCCGTCCATCACGACCGCGTCGGCGCCCAGCCGTTGCAATGCGTCACGCTTGTCGGGGTTGGTGGTGGTCGCCGTCACCC
>JBIQML010000256.1:0-6677 GCA_044463405.1 Nakamurella lactea
TGCCGATCCTCATCGGGTCGGCGGAGGCCACGGCCATCGCCATGCACCTGCAGGGGGTCACGCCGCCCCGACCGCTCACCCACGACCTGTTCCGTGACGTCATCGCCGCGGTCGGCCGCTCGCTGTCCCAGGTGCGGGTGGTGGACTTCCGGGAGGGCACCTTCTACGGCGAACTGGTCTTCGACAACGGGGTGACGGTATCGGCGCGGCCCTCCGATGCGGTGGCCCTCGCCGTGCGCTGCGAGGTGCCGGTGTTCGTCGAGGATGCGGTGCTGGACGAGGCCGGCATCGTGATCACCGAGGATGCGGCGTCGGGGGAGGCGGAGGAGATCACCGACCCGGAGGGCGAGGTGGAGCGGTTCCGCGAGTTCCTGGACACCGTCTCGCCGGAGGACTTCGGACCCGAGGAGCGGTGACGGGGATCCCCTGGGATTGTGAACCCGGGCTAACCCTGAAGTTGACCTTGAGACACGCCGCGCGGGACGTTGACCCCGGGGCACGGCGGGCCTACCGTCAGGAAGTCACGCGGTTGTGATTCGCACCCGCGGGCGGTCAGGCAGGCGCATTGAGCGATCGGAGATGGGGTCATGGGCGAGTCCGAGCAGGGTGCGCTCTTCCCGCACTCGGCGATCCCCGACGAGCACGTCGGATACCGTGGGCCCACCGCGTGTGCCGCCGCCGGCATCACCTACCGGCAACTGGACTACTGGGCCCGCACCGGGCTGGTGGAGCCCACCGTTCGCGGCGCCAAGGGCTCGGGCAGCCAGCGGCTGTACTCCTTCACCGACATCCTGGTGCTCAAGGTCGTCAAGCGACTGCTGGACACCGGTGTCTCGCTGCACAACATCCGGGTCGCCATCGAGTACCTGCGCTCCCGCGGCGTGGAGGACCTGGCGGAGGTGACGCTGTTCTCGGACGGCGCCAGCGTCTACGAGTGCACCTCGCCGGAAGAGATCGTGGACCTGCTGCAGGGTGGCCAGGGCGTGTTCGGCATCGCCGTCGGCGGTGCCATGAAGGAAGTCACCGGCACCCTCGCCGAGTTCCCGGCCGAGCGCCTGGACGGGGACCGGCTGGTGGAGGTGGCCCAGGACGAGCTGGCCGCCCGGAGGCGCGCCCGCAACGTCGGCTGAGCATCCGCCGACCGCAACAGACCGTCCCACGTTAGTCGGCCTAATGAGGTAAACTAACGATGTGAGTGAGCCCGCCGTGTCCGAAGCCGGGCCCCACAGCACCGTCCAGCCGCCCGCCGACACACGGACCGAGTCCGGTCCCGAGCCCGCAGCGGGCTCGACCGGCGACGCGACGATCCCCACCCTGCGATCGGCGATCCTGGTGCTGTCCCGCCGGATGCGCTACCGCCAGGCCAGCGACGACATCTCCTCCGCGGAGGCCGCCGTGCTGGGCCGTCTCGGACTGGGTCCGAAGACACCCGGGCAGCTCGCCAAGGCCGAGCACGTCCGGCCGCCGTCCATGACCAGGACCATCGAACGGCTGGAGGATCGCGGCTACGTGCGCCGGGAGGCCGACCCGCAGGACGGCCGGCAGACGCTGGTGTTCCGCACCCCGGCCGGCGACGAGTTCACCGCACGCTCCCGGGAGCTACGGACCCATTGGCTGGCCGGCCAGTTCGACAAGCTCGACCCGGCCGACCAGCACATCCTGCACCAGGCGACGGAGGCGCTGCGCCGGCTGTCCGACCTGCCATGAGCCACCACCTGCTGACATCACCCGCACACCGACATCGAAAGTTCCGACCTACGTCCCGCTCAGCCATCGCCCCCGCCCCGCCGTCCGCCTCGTCGGAGACCCTCGTCACCCCGTCACCGCCCGGTGCCATCGGCGACGAGGTGCCTCCCGACTCCGAACCGTCCTCGCCACCGCCCGGTGCGCCCGGCTCGCCACCGCCGTCGGGCCCGCCCCCGTCGACTCCGTCCGGCGCGGCCCCGGGGCAGGACGGCCCGTCGGTCTCCACGTTCGCGGCGCTGCGGCTGCGCAACTACCGGCTGTACTTCTCGGGCCAGGTGGTGTCCAACTCCGGCACCTGGATGCAGCGCATCGCGCAGGACTGGCTGGTGCTGGAGATCACCAACTCGCCGTTCGCGGTCGGCGTCACCACCGCCCTGCAGTTCCTGCCGATGCTGCTGTTCGGGCTGTTCGGCGGGCTGATCGCCGATCGCTACCCCAAGCGCACCGTCCTGCTCGTCACCCAGTCCACGATGGGCCTTCTGGCCCTGGCGCTGGCGGTGCTCACCCTGTCCGGACACATCCAGGTGTGGCACATCTACGCGGTCGCGTTCGGGTTGGGCATGGTCACCGTGGTGGACAATCCCACCCGGCAGGTCTTCGTCAACGAGATGGTGCCGGCATCGCTGGTGCGCAACGCCGTCAGCCTGAACACCGGGAGCTTCCAGATCGCCCGGATGGTCGGACCGGCCATCGCCGGCGTGATGATCTCAGCGGTCGGCTCCGGCTGGGCCTTCGCCTTCAACGCCGTCAGCTACCTGGCCACCATCGCGGCGTTGCTGGCGATGAATGCCGCACAGTTGCAGCGGATCCCGCGCGCGCCGCGGCAGCGCGGGCAGTTGCGCGAGGGGTTGCGGTACGTCAGGGCGCGCCCGCACATCCTGTGGATCATCGTGCTGGTGTTCTTCATCGGCACGTTCGGCTACAACTTCGCGATCTTCCTGTCCGCCTACGCGAAGAACGTGTTCGACTCCGGCGCCGACGTGTACGGCCTGCTGAACACCGCACTGGCCGTCGGCTCGGTGGTCGGCGCGCTGCTGGCCGCGCGCCGCGCCACCGTCCGGTTGGCGTTCCTGTTCGCCGCCTCCGGCGGGTTCTCGGTGATGCTGGTGGTGCTCGGGCTGGTGCCGTGGCTGATCCCGTTCGTCGGCCTGCTGGTGCTGACCGGTCTGCTCAACATCACGTTCAACACCACCGCCAACTCCACCATCCAGCTGTCCACCGACGCGGCGGTCCGCGGCAGGGTGATGAGCCTGTACATGCTGGTGTTCATGGGCGGCACTCCCGTGGGCGGCCCGCTGGTGGGCGCCATCACCGACGCCTGGGGGGCGCCGGTGGCCATCGCGCTGTGTGGCGGGATCTGCGCCATCGCCTCGGTCGCCTGCGCGGCGCTGGCGGCGCGGCAGGCCGGCATCCGGTTGCGGGTCAACTTGCACCGCGGGGTGGACCGGCACCTGGTGCTGGTGCACCGCGACTGACCGGCCGCTCGGCCGATCCGGTCCTCGGTGGCGTCCGGTCAGATCGTCAGTCGCAGTACTGACCGCTGTCCACCATCCAGGTGTGGTTGCCGTCCATCCGCATGGTGCTCAACAGCACCGTCCGGTCGGCCGACAGGAACCACACCTGCTGCGCACCCTGCGGGATCACCAGCCAGTCGGCCGCGGGCACGCCGTGCCCCGGTGCCCCCGGCGGTGCGGCTTCCTTCTTGACGGCGTCGAACGGCGTGGGTTCACCCACCGCTCCCTCGGCGAAGTCGGTGGAGAATCCGGTGACCCCACCGGAACAACGCAGCCCGGCCTGCGGGTCGGCCATGCGGGTCGTCTCGGACGGCGCCGTGGGGGAGCCGGATTCGGTTTTGGTACTGGGCGCCGTGGGCGAGGTGGGTTCGTTGGCTGCGCTCGGTGACGGGGGCGAGCCGATCGCCCCGGTGCCCGCCGTGAGGTCGGCGCCGGCGGACCCGGGCACGGCGCATCCCACTACGCATCCCACCGCCCCGGCCAGCAGCGCCCCCATCACCGCCGCGGCCCATCGGTGTCGCGCGCTCGTCGTCATGCTCCACCACCTCCCGCCGGTGACCGTCGTGCAGTACGGTCCCTGCTCCACGGACGTCACCGGCGAGCCGTTCGGTTGCACGGTGCTGCCCATCCGCGACCGGCGGGCCGCCGGGCTGCAGGGCCGCCCGACCGCGTTTCTGCCGCACCCTCGGCGGGCGTCGCTGTGAGCCGCAGCGACAATCGGGTGGCGCGGGCGACCCCGGGCGGGGTTGGCTGGAGGGCATGTCGACGAGATCACCGCGGCCCGCCGGCAGGCGCGCCAGCAGCCACCAGACCGGCCGTACCAGTGGCACACGGCGGGCCAAGATCGGACCGGAGACCGGCGACACGGCACCCCACCTGGCCAGGCCTGCGCTGGCGGACCTGACATCCGAGGACTTCGACGCCTTCCACGAGGCCGCGCAGCGTGGCTTCCAGGAGGAGATGCCTGCCGAGGCCGTGGAATTCGACCGCGGACTGTTCGAGCCCGACCGGTTCTACGGCCACCGTGTCGGCGACCGCTGGGTCAGCACCTTCGGGGCCTACGCCCGGCACGTGACGGTGCCCGGCGGCGCGGCCTTGCCGGTGGCCGCCGTCACCGCCGTCACCGTCCAGGGTCCCTACCGGCGACGGGGCCTTCTCACCGAGATGATGACCAGGCAGTTCGCCGACGCCCGCCGCCGCGGCGACCCGCTGGCGGCGCTGTACGCCTCCGAGTCGGGCATCTACGGCCGGTTCGGGTACGGCCAGGCGGCGCCTCGCGCGCGGCTGGCCGGCCGCACCCGGTCGATGAGGTTCCGGCCGGATGTCGCTGGCCTGCTGGATGCCGCCGGCGGCTCGGTCGACGAGGTCTCCCGGGAGGACTACCTGGCACGGGTGACGGACCTGCACGACCGGCTGCTGCCGGTGCGTCCGGGTGCTCTGGATCGGCCGGCCAAGTGGTGGCAGCAGAAGCTGTACGACCTGCAGTTCGCCCGGAACGGCGCGACGGCGCTGCGATACGTGGTCGGTTACGACGCGTCCGGCCGGATCGACGGGCACGCCACCTACCGCATCAAGGACGACTACACCGTCACCGGCGCCAACAACGAGGTCCGCATCGGCGAGGTTGAGTCCGAAACCCCGGCCGGGTACGCCCGGCTGTGGCGCTACCTGTTCGACCTGGACCTGGCCCGGGACTTCCGTCGCGGCAACGCCCCGGTGGACGACCCGGTTCGGCACCTGGTCGCCGATCCGAGGGCCATCCACACCGAACTCTCCGACGGGTTGTACCTGCGGCTGCTGGACGTACCGGCAGCGCTGGGCGCCCGCCGGTACTCCGCCGAGGCCGATGTGGTGCTGGAGGTCCGGGACGGCATGGTCGAGTCCAACGGCGGCCGGTACGCGCTGCAGGCGGGTCCGGACGGTTCCTCGGTGCGCCGGGTACGGCGCCGGCCCGACATCAGCCTGGACGTGCGGGAGCTGGGCACCGTCTACCTGGGCGGCCCGTCGCTGGGCGAGCTGCACCGGGCCGGGCTGGTGACGGAGCACCGGCAGGGTGCGGTGGCAGCGGCGTCGGTGGCACTGCGCTGGCCGGTGGCGCCGTTCTGCGCGGACGACTTCTGACCTGCCGGCAGCGTTGGCTGCGCCGACCCCGATGGGGTCACAGCGGCGCGGAGCGACCGGCGGGGCCCGGCGACCTGCTACCGTCGTCAGCGTCGTCGATCCCTCGCGGGAGAGGCCCCGGAGCGCGTCCGCGCGCCGGGGACGCCGAAGGAGCAAGCGCCTCCCCGCCAATCTCTCAGGCCAGCGAACCGCGAGGGCTAGACACCTCTGGAAAGCAGCGTGACCCACCGGGAAGCGCTCGCCGAAGGGGCAAACCGGAGCCCGGCCGCACCCCGCATTCCGCGGCCGGCGGGCGCCGGTGAAGCTCTCAGGTACCGATGACAGAGGGGGAGGTCGCCGAGGCGTGCCCGTCACCCCCGGCGGACCGACCCCGTCACGCAGAGGACCGGGACCACCCGGGCGGAGGCGACGCACCAGATGACGACATTCCCCCGCAAGCGGGAGGTACCCCCAGCGCAACACGGATCCGAGACTCCCGGCGTGTGGGATCGCTGGTACCCCAACGAGGGTGCCGTCGCGTTTGCCGACCGGCACATCGGGCCCGACACCGGCGAGCTGTCCCGGATGCTGACGACCGTCGGCGTGCCCGACCTGGAATCGCTGGCGGACGCCGCGGTGCCCGCCGGGATCCGCTCCGACCGGCCGCTGGAGCTACCGGCCCCGCTGTCCGAGACCGAGGCGCTGGCCGCGCTGCGCTCGATCGCCGCGAAGAACCGGCCGCTGGTCTCCATGATCGGCATGGGCTACCACGACACCATCACCCCTGGGGTCATCAAGCGCAACGTGCTGGAGAGCCCCGCCTGGTACACCGCGTACACGCCCTACCAGCCGGAGATCAGCCAGGGCCGGCTGGAGGCACTGCTGAACTTCCAGACCGCGGTCGCCGACCTGACCGGACTGGACATCGCGAACGCCTCCATGCTGGACGAGGCGACCGCCGCCGCCGAGGCGATGACGCTGATCCGGCGCACCGCGCGCAGCAAGTCCCGCCGGTTCGTGGTGGACGCCGACACGCTTCCGCAGACCCTCGCGGTGATCCGGACGCGCGCCGAGCCGCTGGGCATCGAGGTGGTGGTGACGGACCTGTCCGGGCCGCGCACGCCCGATGCCCAGGAGGAGCCCGCCGACTCCGGGGTGCTGCCCACCGACGACTTCTTCGGCCTGCTGCTGAGTTACCCGGCCGCCTCCGGTGCGGTGCGCGACCACGCCGCCCTGATCGAGGCCGCGCACCAGCGGGAGGCCAAGGTCGTGGTGGCCACCGACCTGCTGGCGCTGACCCTGCTGCGCCCGCCCGGC
>JBIQML010000257.1:0-6653 GCA_044463405.1 Nakamurella lactea
ACTCGAAGCCCTCCGGCTGGTTGAAGTCGTACTGGATGGTGGACATCTGCCAGGTGCGGCCGATAGCGTCCCGCGCCTGCACGGAGATCTTCGGTCCGTAGAAGGCCGCCCCACCGGGGTCGGGCACCAGATCCAGTCCGGTGGTCGCCGCCACGTCCGACAGCACGCCGGTGGCCGCCTGCCACTGCTCCTGCGAACCGATGAACTTGTCCTTGTGCGCCTCATCCCGGGTGGACAGCTCCAGGTAGTAGTCGTCCAGCCCGAAGTCACGCAGCAACGAGAGCACGAAATCCAGCAGGTGCCGGACCTCCCCCGGCGCCTGTTCCGGCGTGACGTAGGAGTGCGAGTCGTCCTGAGTCATCCCCCGCACCCGGGTCAAACCATGGACCACGCCGGACTTCTCGTACCGGTACACCGTGCCGAACTCGAAGTACCGGATCGGCAGGTCGCGGTAGGAGCGCTGCCGCGACCGGTAGATCAGGTTCTGCATGGGGCAGTTCATGGCCTTGAGGTAGTAGGCCTGCCCGGGCTTGCGCACGCTGCCGTCCGGGTTCAGTTCCTCGTCCACCAGCATGGGCGGGAACATGGTGTCGGCGTAGTACGGCAGGTGACCCGACATCTCGAACACGTGCTGCTTGGTGATGTGCGGGGTGCCGACGTAGTCGAAGCCCTCCTCGATGTGCCGGCGCCGGACGTAGTCCTCCATCTCCCGCTTGATCACACCGCCCTTGGGATGGAAAACCGCCAACCCGGAACCGATCTCGTCCGGAAAGCTGAACAGGTCCAACTCCGCGCCGAGGCGCCGGTGGTCGCGGCGCTCGGCCTCGGCCAGCAGCTCCAGGTGGCGCTGCATGGCCTGGTCGGACTCCCATGCGGTGCCGTAGATCCGCTGCAGCTGCGGGTTCTGCTCGCTGCCGCGCCAGTACGCCGCGGCGCTGCGGGTGAGCGCGAACGCCGGAATGTATTTCGTGGTGGGCAGGTGCGGGCCACGGCACAGGTCGCCCCACACCCGCTCCCCGGTGTGCGCGTGCACGTTGTCGTAGATGGTCAACTCGCCACCCGACGGGTCGACCTCCATCACCTCGGAGGTGTCCACACCGGTGCCCGCATCGCCGTTGTCGCCGGCGTCACCGGACTTCAGGCCGATCAGCTCGAGCTTGTACGGCTCGTCGGCGAGTTCCAGCCGAGCCTCGTCAGGGGTGACGATGCGACGCGAAAACCGTTGCCCCGCCTTGATGATCGCCTTCATCCGGCGTTCGAGTTCGGTCAGATCCTCCGGGGTGAACGGTCGGGGCACGTCGAAGTCGTAGTAGAAGCCGTCCCGGATCGGCGGGCCGATGCCCAGCCTGGCCTCCGGGAACACCTGCTGCACCGCCTGGGCGAGCACGTGCGCGGTGGAGTGCCGGATCACCGAGCGGCCGTCGTCGGAATCGGCCGTCACCGCCTCCACCTCGATGTCCGCCTCCGGCACCCACGCCAGATCCCGCAGCCTGCCGCTCGGCTCACGTACCACCACCACGGCCTGCGGCCCGGAGCGCGGCAACCCCGCCTCCCCGATCGCGGCGGAGGCGGTGGTGCCCGCCGGGACCTTCACGCGCTCGGCGGCGGTGGACGGTGCGGCGGGCGAGGACACGGGAGTTCTCCTGTCGGTGGACGTGGTGCTGACCTGGCGATGCTATCGGGCGGGCACCGCCCCGGTGCCACGGATATCGGATGGCGGTGACGGGTTGACGCCGCAACCGGGCGATCTCACGTCACCTGTCATCATCGGGGGTGACCCTGAGGAGGTTGCCCGTGACGATCTACGACCACCCCGTGACTGCCCTGGACGGCTCGCCCGCCGATCTGCACGACTACGCCGGCTCCGCGCTACTGGTGGTCAACGTGGCCTCCAAGTGCGGCCACACCCCGCAGTACGGGGCACTGCAGGAGATCTACCAGCGCTACGTCGACTGCGGGTTCGCGGTGCTGGGCTTCCCCTGCAATCAGTTCGGCGGCCAGGAGCCCGGGACGGCCGACGAGATCGCCCAGTTCTGCTCGGCCAGCTACCAGGTGAGCTTCCCGATGTTCGCCAAGGTCGAGGTCAACGGCCCGGGCCGGCACCCGCTGTACGCCGAGCTCAGCTCGCAGCCGGACCCCACCGGCGAGGCCGGAGACGTGCAGTGGAACTTCGAGAAGTTCCTGATCTCCCCCGCCGGCCGCCCGGTGGCCCGCTTCCGCTCGGCCACCACCCCGGACGACCCGGCGGTGATCGCGGCGATCGAGGAGCAACTGCCAGGCTGATCCTGGTCCGGGCGGGACCGGCCGGGGGCCGTCATCGCCGTCCCGACCGGCCACGACGGTCTGGTTTGCGCAACGCTGGCTGGGGGGATCCGCCTTCGTGGGAACCGACGCGCGCGCCGGAAGCTCCGGCGGCCGGAAAGACGAGAGTCCCGCCGGCGACGCCGTCGCAGGGGCGGAGCAGGCGGGCCGGGAGGCGGCCGACAGCCGGGCGTTCGGCGCGCTGGTCACCGGCGGGCTGATCACCTACGGCGGGGTGCATCTCGTGATCGCCTGGCTATTCCTCCAGGTCGCATGGTCCACCGCGGGATCGGCGAACCGGCCGATCACAGCGATGTCCCGAACCGTTGCCGGGCAGGTGGTGCTCTGGGCGGCGGCCCTCGGCATGGCGATCCTGGTGCTCTGGCGGGTGGCCCAGACGCTGCTGCGACCGGGCGGGAGCAATACCCGGCAGCGGGTGGTCTCGTCCGTGACCCGGCTGTTCGAGGCCGTCGTCTATGCACTGATCGCTGTCAGCGCCGTGCAGGCCGCACTCACCCGCGGCCGCAAGGGCAGCGTCCAGGGCGAGGGCCGGTCGGAGCAGTCGCTCGGCGCCACGCTGCTGGCGCACGTCTGGGGGCGGGTGATCGTGATGGCGATCGCCGTGGCCTTCCTGGCGCTGGCCATCGAGCTGTTCCGCAGCGCCATCACCCGATCATTCGCAGACGACCTGGTCAGCACCGCGCCCCGAGCGGTGCTGTGGGCCGGCGCCGCCGGTACCTTCACCAAGGGCGTCGCGGTGGTGATCATCAGCGGACTTCTCGCCTGGGCCGCCGTCACCTACGCGCCGGCGAAGACCGGTGGGCTGGAGGCGATGATCCGGACGTTACGCAGCCAGCCGTTCGGCCCCGCACTGCTCACGCTGATGGCCGCCGGATTGGCGCTGTTCGGCGTCTATTGCTTCGCCTGGTCCGCGCACGCCCGGCGCTGACCACACCCGGCGCCGCATCAAAGGTCACAGTCCGGTTACGGGAATGCCGTCTCGGGAACCTTCTTATCACGAATCGATAACGACGCGTTCGGCGGGAAGCCGACGCCCCCACGACACCCGGACGGTGCGAGATGGCCACGACACTGGGCGAACTCCCTTCGGCACAGCGAACCGTCCGCGGTCGCCCACACCGCCCCTGGATGGGAATCGCGGGCACCATCGCCGTCCTGGTCGGCGCCGTCATGATCGGCTTGCTGCACACCACCAAGGTCCGACTGGACCCGCTGTCCCAGCCGTTGAGCCTGTACGCCCTGACGGAGGAGGCCTGGCTGTTCAACACCGGGGTCGCCACCGTCGCAGTCGGTCTGGGCCTCCTGCTGGCCTCGATGATCCGAACGGGTCGGGTGTCGCGGCTGTCCGTGGAGTCGACCACCCTGCTGCTGTGCGCGCTCGGTCTGGTGACGCTGGTCGTGTTCCCCGACCGGAACGCGCAAGGTGGCCTCACCACCATCGGGCGGATCCACTGGACGGCCAGCATGGTCGCGTTCGCCGCCCTGCCGATCGCACCGGTGCTGCTGGGGCGCCGCCACCGACGGTCGGCCGGCTGCTCGGCACTCCCGGGAATCGCGCGTGTGCTGGCGTTGGTGGCGATGGCGTTGGTGGCGGTGTTCGTCGCCGGATCGATCATTCGGGCCGTGACCCCCATCTCGTTGTGGCACATCGGTGGCGCCGTCGAACGCGCTCTGGCCGCGGTCGAACTGGCCGCCGCAGTGTTGGTGGGACTATGGGCCTGCGGCATGCGTCCGCTCGGCAAGCGCGCCGATGTGCCCGACGCCGCGCCCGGGACGGCGCCCAGCATCGTCGAACCGATCACAGCCCTAGCACCCGCCGCCCGCTCCGGGTCGTCGGGCACATCGCCGGCTCGCCACCAGGTCGTGCGACGCCAGGCGCGGCGTGTGGCGGCGCCGGAGAGGGCGCGAGCACCAGTGCGGGCCGGCAGCGCGCGGCCGCCGGCCCGATGGCCGGGACCGTGGCAGCCGGCGCGTGATCGGGCCTGCTGACCGCGAGGTCGCCCGCCGGAGGATCCGAAAGCCGCCCGCCGTACGGTGGGTTCTGGCGGCACATCCTGCCGCAGACGGAGGATCACCCATGGCAGAGAGCCTGTACCACCCCACCACCCCGGACATCGCCCGGCGCCGCAAGGAGCTCGCCCCCGGCGTCCACGACGCCTTCGAGGCATTCAGCAAGGCCGTGTTCGCCGACGGCGCGCTGGACGAGAAGACCAAGCAGCTGATCGCCGTGGCCGTCGCGCACACCACGCAATGCCCCTATTGCATCAACGGCCACACGAAGCTCGCGCACCGCAAGGGTGCCTCGGACCAGGAGATCATGGAGGCCATCTGGGTGGCGGCGGAGATGCGCGCCGGGGGCGCCTACGCGCACTCCACCGTGGCTCTCGAGGCCCTGGGTTCCTGACCCGACACCCGGTCAGTCCACGCCACGCCGCGAGGCCACGACCGGATCCCCTCGTGCCCCGCGCCGACGTGAGGCGAGATGGGTGACGCACGTCTGCGGGGTGGCCCACGGCTCGAGCCGCTCGGCAACCACCGGCGCCCTCATCTCGTCCAACACGCCCTGCATCAGGCCCAGGTGCACCGCGCACACCACCTCGGGGTTCCGCTGGGCGGCCTCCAGGAACGGGCAGTGGTGCAGCAGCACCCGGCGGCGCCGGCCGACCGTCACCTCCTCGGGTGCGAAACCGACCCGATCGAGCACGGCCACCAGGCCGGTGGTCGCGCTCTCCGAATCCGGGCGCGTCGGCGGCCGGTCGGCCATGGAGCGCCCCCACGCCCGGCCCGCCGCGGTGGCCGCGGCGGCCGGTTCCGTCGCCTGCCCGGTCAGCGACCCGGCCAGGATCTCGGCCAGTAACCGGTAGTTGCGCCGTCCGGATGACGCCCCGGGCAGTGCGCGGTAGAGGGTGCGGGGCCGACCGGGTGTCGCGCGGGGCTCGGTCGTGCGATCCACCTGCCCGCCGCGCACCAGATGATCCAGGTGGAATCGCGCGGTGTTCAGATGCAGGCCCAATCGCCGGGCCACCTCGCTGACCGGCAGCGGCGTCGGGGAACGCTGCAGCACGGCCAGCACCTGCGAGCGGCGCCGGCCGGGTGCGTCGGCCGGTTCCGCCGCGTCGTCACCCTGCGCCATTCGGGTCATGGCGACCATTTTTTCACGAATATGTTGTTCAAACAACGCCCGGCAGATCGCGCTTTGAACGCGCGGGAACCCGGTGCGGCCCTTAGCATCGACTCCACGATCATCGTTGACGCAGGACCACCGGCCACACCGAGTTGTCGCACCGGAGCCAGACCCGCGGGCACCGGCCACCGCGATCCGGAGGTCCAGGACAGGGGTAGGCGGCATGACCTCCACCAGCCAGACACCCGGCGCGAATGCGCAGGACTCCGGCGGAACCACCGAGCACGCGCGACTGGCGCCGCTGCTGCCGGGCGGCGAACCGGTGGAGTCGCTGCTGCGGCGTGCCCAGTACTTCGCCCCGGGCACGCCGAGCCCCGATCATCGCGAGGTGCACCGGCGCGGGGGCCGGGGAGCGGAGGAGTTCTACCGGGAGCGGTGGCGTCACGACAAGGAGGTGCGCTCCACCCACGGCGTGAACTGCACCGGATCCTGCTCCTGGAAGGTGTACGTCAAGGACGGCATCATCACCTGGGAGACCCAGCAGACCGACTACCCGTCGGTGGGGCCGGACAGCCCGGAGTACGAGCCGAGGGGCTGCCCGCGCGGGGCCTCGTTCTCCTGGTACACCTACTCCCCCTCGCGGGTGCGGTACCCCTACATCCGCAGCCCGCTGCTGGCGTTGTGGCGGGAGGCGAAGGCCCGGCTGGGTGACCCGGTCGAGGCGTGGGCGGACATCACCGGGGACCCGCAGCGCACCGCGCAGTACAAGGGTTTTCGCGGCAAGGGCGGCTTCGTGCGCACCACCTGGGACGAGGTCGCGGAGTTGATCGCCGCCGCGCACGTGCACACCATCAAGACCTACGGTCCGGACCGTATCGCCGGCTTCTCCCCCATCCCCGCGATGTCCCAGGTGTCGTACTCGGCGGGTACCCGGTTCCTGTCGCTGATCGGCGGGGTGATCCTGTCGTTCTACGACTGGTACGCCGACATGCCGATCGCCTCGCCGCAGGTGTTCGGCGACCAGACCGACGTGCCGGAGTCCGGCGACTGGTGGAACTCCTCCTACCTGATGATCTGGGGCACCAACCTTCCCATCACCCGCACCCCGGACGCGCACTTCATGACCGAGGCCCGCTATCGGGGGCAGAAGGTGGTGGTGGTCAGCCCGGACTTCTCCGACCACACCAAGTTCGCCGACGACTGGCTG
>JBIQML010000258.1:0-6637 GCA_044463405.1 Nakamurella lactea
CGTCGTTGAACACGACGGTGATCTGGTAGTCCGCGGGCTTGCTGGCCGCATCGGAGATCACGTGGTTGTTGGTGACGACATAGCCCTTGCCGTCGACAACCACTCCGGAACCCTGCGAGCCCTCGGTCTTGCTCTTGGCCTCGATGGTCACCACCGAGTCCTCGACAGCGGCAGCCACGGTGGCGAACCGGCCGGCGTCCGGCGACGGAAGATCACCGGTCTCGAGCGTCACCTTCGATGTGGTGAAGGCCTGCACGGTGCCCGCCGTCTTCTGGCCGACCCAACCGCCGATCGCCCCGACGAGCAGCGTGACCAGGAGCAAGATGACCAGCGCGATCCACGACACCCGACCGCCGAAGAGCACCTCGCGGGCACCGAGCTTGTCGATCGGTGCCGGCACGATCACCGGCGCGGCCGGCGTCCGAGCAGGGGTGCCCAACGCCGGGATGGCACCCGGGTTGCGCCAGGGATCGCCCGGTTCCGCATCGACCTCGGTGACCTCGACCTCCGGGGGGCGGTTGAGGGATTCCGCGGCGCCGGGGGGCCGGCCGAAGGGGTCGGTGAGGATGTCCGGCACGTCGGGGCGAGGGATGCCCGGAGCGCCGGTGCCGGGGCCGCCGTTGGTGGGGCTGCCGGTGCCGGGCGAGCCGCCAGGTCCCGTGGGGCCGTGCGGCGGGCCGTCCGGTGGCCGGGCGAACGCGCCACGCACGTCCGGCGGTCGGGAGAAGGCCGCCGCCTGGGCGGGATCCACCCAGGGTCGCTGCACCGGCCGCGGACCCAGTCGGCTGCCGCCGGTGCCGTCCTCGCCCGGTTGCGCTGGCATCTACCGATACTCCCCTGTCCTGCGGCCCTGCGTCATCACGATGTCGCGCCGAGCCCGGCGTCCCGACGGGGCGGAGCTCCGCGCCGCCTCCGGAAGGCTACGGCACCCTCGCCGGCCGCGGGCCGGTTCGTCCCGACCCGGACGGCGGAGGCCGGGGTGTCGGTCGCCCCGTGCAGAGGCTCCGGCCGGGCCGCGCGCGCTGCTCAGCGGGTCGACAGCGCGGCCACCACGTCGGTGCTGGTCGACGGCGCGGTCAGGGGGAAGCTGACCTGGGCGGTGTCCGGATTGGTCGACGGGTGGGTCGGCGGGTCCGATCGCTCGGCGATGGCGGCGGCCGCGATCGCGCCCACCGCCAGGCCGGCGACGATCGCGCCGGCGCCCAGCCGGAACCCGCGGCCACGGCTGGAGTGCCAGCGCGAGCCGACACCGGGCCGCTGGTGCAGGTCGGCGCGCTCCGACGTGGCCGGCGCGCTGCGGGTCGCGCGGCCGGTCATGGCATCGCGGGACACACCGCCCGGCGGCGGCGTCGCCGGCAGCGCCACCGGGATCGACCGCAGGGCATCCAGCAGGCCGGTGGGGATGCTGGGGCATGCGGCGGAGCGCAATTGCTGGCGCGCGCTGGTCTGCTCGGCGACCTCCGTGGCGCAGTCCTGGCACTGCGCGACGTGCGCCGCGGCGCGCTGGAACGCGATCAGGCTCATCTCGCCGTCGGCGAACGCGACCACGGCGTCCAGGCTCAGGTGGTCCTCGAACAGCGACGTCATTGCCAGACCCTCACGCCGGTCGACCCGATGCCGGACGGCGACACGTCCGATGCCGGCTCGGTGCGCCGGTCGGCGTCGGCGGTCTCGTGCCCGGTGGCCGCGGGCGCCTCGGCGGCACGCTCGGCGCGGCGACGCTCCAGCCCGGCGCGCAGCGCCTGCCGGCCGCGGTGGATGCGGGAGCGGACGGTGCCGATCTTGACGCCCAGCGTGGCGCCGATCTCCTCGTAGGTCAGGCCCTCGACATCGCAGAGCACCACGGCAGCCCGGAACTCCGGGAGCATCTCGTCCAGCGACGCCTGCAGGTCGGGATCGAGGTTGGTGTCGGCGAACACCTGCTCCGGCGACGGCTCCCGCCCGGCGATGCGATCGGACTCCTCCGGCAGGGCCTCCATGCGGATCCGCTGGCGCCTGCGCACCAGGTCCAGGAAGACGTTCGTGGTGATGCGGTGCAGCCAGCCCTCGAACGAGCCCGGCTTGTAGTTGGCCAGCGATCGGAAGACCCGGATGAAGGTCTCCTGGGTGATGTCCTCGGCGTCGTGCTGGTTGCCCGACAGCCGGTACGCCAGGCGATACACCCGGTCGCCGTGCTCGCGCACGACGTCCTCCCAGGCCGGCGGAGTCCAACCGGGCACGTCGGAGGCGGCGTCGGCGTCCCCGGGCATCCCCGGGTCGTTGGCGTCGTAGCCGTCCTGGTCCGATGTCAGCGCAACCACTCCCTCGTCTTCTCCGGATCAACGATCCGGAGGCGGTCATTGTTCCGCACCCTCGTGTGAGGGACATGTGAACGGGCGGGCGATCACGCAGGATGGCGCGTGGTGGCGGTCACCGGTGCGCCGGCGGGAGCCGTTCCCGCGTCGCGGCATGGTGCCGACGCGCGCGGTGCGTCCCGCGCGTGAGGAACCTCCAGCCGGGTAACGTAACCGGCGTCCCGGACCGGCGAGCGCCGACGGCGCATCCGTGGTTCGTCACGCACCTGGCAGGGAGGCTTCCCGTGACCAACAGTCGGTCCTACGCCGAGCTGTTCATCCCCGAGAGCGAGCACGCGACGGCGGCGCGCGATCGGGCGGCCGAGTTGGGCTGCGTCCCGGTGGGCGCCGGGGCCGGCGCGGCGCTGTCCTTCCTGGCGGCGTCCATCGCGGCGAAGTCGGTCGTCGAGATCGGCACCGGCGCCGGGGTCAGCGGCCTGTACCTGTTCGCCGGCATGGCGTCCGACGGCATCCTGACGTCCATCGACGTGGAGGCCGAGAACCAGCGCGCGGCCAAGACCGCATTCACCGAGGCCGGCATCGCCCCCTCCCGCGCCCGGCTGATCAACGGTCGCGCGCTGGAGGTCCTGCCCCGACTCACCGACGCCGCCTACGACCTGGTGCTCATCGACGCCGCGAAGCAGGAATACCCGCAATACGTGACCGAGGCGCTCCGCCTGCTGCGTCCCGGCGGCATCCTGGCGATGGACAACGCGCTGTGGCACGACCGGGTCGCGGACCCGACGCAGCGCGACCCGGACACGGTGGCCGTGCGCGAAGCTGGCCGCTCCGTCCGGGACGACGAGACCCTCACCACGGTGCTGATGCCGCTCGGTGACGGGCTGCTGGCGGCCGTCAAGCACCGGTAGCCCGCCGCCGGGCACGTCCGTCACCGGCCACCGGTCGATCGGGCAACCTCGCCCCGCGTTCGTGCGTCATGATCACGATGAGTCCCCACCACCAGCGCCGTGCCGCCACCCGATCACTGCTCCCGCTGACCCTTCTGGCGCTGACCGGCCTGCTGGTCACGGCCTGCAGCCCGTCCCCGCCCGGCGAGGCCGTCGTCACCGTCACCAGCACGGTCGCGGCGCCGCCCACCGGTGGGGCCGCCGCGGCGAACCCCGCGTCCCCGCCACCGAACCCCGCGCCGGCCTCCGACACGGCGGCCTCCGATGGGTCGTCGGCGGGAGCGCCCGCCGCCGAGGCCGAGTCCCATCCCGGAAAGACCACCCGCACCGGCCCGCCCACCACGATCACGTTCGGCAGGCCCACCGCTGCGGACCCGGCGACGGCCGGGGGTGGCGGCACCAAGGGCAAGCCCGACGGACCGGCCCACCGCACCGGCCGGGGCGACGCCCCGTCCGGCACCACCCCCACCGGGGGCACGGACAACCCCCCGGAGTCCCTGTCCACCGACGGGAACCTGATCGCGGCGGCCACCAGCGCCGCCGCTGCGGCGGGAGTGGCGCCGGCCAACCCGGACACCCCCGGCCCGGAATCGGGACCGGAATGCCCTGGGTACCCGAAGTACGTCGACGAGAAGCCGACCGGCCTGCGGTCCGACGTCGTCACCGCCTGGCGCCATGCGGTGAACGTCGCCGCCGGCAAGGGCATCACGATGTGCCTGAACGACGGCAAGCGCAGCCGCGGCCAGCAGCAGGCCCAGTACGACGAGTACGTCCGGGAGTACGGCACCCAGGTCGCCGACGAACTCGTGCTGCCTCCGAGCAAGTCGGCGCACGTCGTGGGCATCGCCGTGGACGTGCAGCCCGCCGCGGCCTACCGGTGGCTGCAGTCCACCGACGGCTCACTCGGCTTCTGCCGCATCTACGACAACGAGGCGTGGCACTTCGAGTACAACCCGGACTACCGCACCACCGGGTGCCCGTCACGGTTGCCCGAACCGGAACGCTGACATCCTGCCGAGACGGAGCCGACGCATGCCCGACGCCCCATCCGAACCGGCGGACGCCCCACCGGCCGCCGGCACCGTCGCCGCCGTGCTGTGGGACTGCGACGGCGTGCTGCAACACGGCATCCACGGCGCACTCGCCGAACTCGCGGCGCTGGTCGGCCCCGACGCGCTGCCCCGGCTCCTCGTCGAGGAGCAGCCGGCGCTGCGCGGCGAGGAGAGCCTGCGGTCGGCCGTCGGCCGGGTCATCGCGGCGCTCGGGCTGGCCGTCACCGTCGACGAGGTGCTGCCGATCTGGGACCGCTACGAATTGGACGGTGCCGCCCTCGAGGTACTCGCCACGGTCCGGGCCGCCGGCTACCCGTGCTACCTGGCCACCAACCAGCAGGACTACCGGCGCGATCGGATGCGATCGGTCTCCGGCTACGACGACCTGGTCGACGGCTCGTTCTATTCCTGCGAGATGGGCGTGGCCAAACCGGATCCGGGCTTCTTCCGTCGCATCGTCACCGACCTGGCACAACCCGCGAACGCGCTGCTGTTCGTGGACGACAACGCCGAGAACGTGGCCGCGGCACGTGGAATGGGGTTACGAGCAGAACGCGTCGACGCGGGCGACGTCGCCCCGCAACTGCTCTCGATCTTCGCCCGGCACCGACTGGACCTGCGGCGGGCAGGGCACGCCGGCCGGTAGCCCCCGTCAGCGCTGGGCCTCGACCCTGACTCCCTTGCCCACCACGGTGATCCCGGAGGGCGTGACCGTGTAGCGGGTGCGGTCCACCGCGGCGTCCACGCCGACCCGCGCGCCGTCCGGGACGACCACGTTCTTGTCCAGGATCGCGTTGCGCACCAGCGCGTTCCGGCCGATCCGCACGCCGGGCAGGATCACCGATCCCTCCACCTGCGAGCCGGACAGGATGCGCACGTCGTTGGAGATCACCGATCTGAGCACGTCCGCGCCGGAGACGATGCTGCCGGAGTCGATCATGGACTCCCGGGCTGTGCCGTTCTCCACGAACTTGGCCGGCGGCAGCGCGGGCGGCAGCGTGATGATCGGCCACTCCGAGTTGTACAGGTTGAAGATCGGGTGCACGGAGATCAAATCCATGTGCGCCTCGTGGTAGGAGTCCAGGGTCCCCACGTCGCGCCAGTACCCGCGGTCCCGGTCCGTCGTGCCCGGCACCTCGTTGCGGGCGAAGTCGTACACGTTGGCCGTGCCGCGCTGCACGAACATCGGCACGATCGAGCCGCCCATGTCGTGCACCGATGCGCTGTCCGCGGCATCCGCCCGCAACACCTCCACCAGCGACGACGTCGTGAACACGTAGTTGCCCATCGAGGCGTACGCCACGTCGGGGTTGTCGGGCACCGCCGGCGGGTCGCCGGGTTTTTCCAGGAAGTCCGCGATCCGCTGCCCGTCCTCGGCGGTCTGGATCACGCCGAACGCCGTCGCCTCGTGCCGGGGCACCCGGATCCCGGCGACGGTCGCCTCCGCCCCGGACTCGATGTGGTCGGCGACCATCTGGGACGGGTCCATCCGGTACACGTGGTCGGCGCCGAACACCACCAGGTAGTCCGGATCCTCGTCGAAGACCAGGTTCAGCGACTGGTAGATCGCATCCGCGCTGCCGGTGTACCAGCGCGGTCCCAGGCGCTGCTGCGCGGGAACCGGGGTGACGTAGTTGTCCAGCATGGCGCTCATCCGCCACGTGGTGGTGATGTGCCGGTCCAGCGAGTGCGACTTGTACTGGGTGAGCACGCAGATCTTCCAGTAGCCGGCGTTCACCAGGTTCGACAGCACGAAGTCGATCAACCGGAAGCTGCCGCCGAACGGCACCGCCGGCTTGGCGCGATCGGCGGTCAGCGGCCACAGCCGCTTGCCCTCACCGCCGGCCAGCACGATCCCGAGAACCTTGGGCCTACCCACCATATGGTGACCCTAGACCGAGGTCGATCACCCCGCGCGACGCCGCGGATCCCGTGTCGCCACCGGCCCGTCCCGGTCCGGACCGGTCATGGCGCCCGCCCTCGCGCCCCCTGACTCCGCCGCCACGCCGCGGCGCGCCGGGAAACCGCCGGGTGCGTACAGTCCGCATCATGCGCACCGCCATCCTGACCCGAGAGTTCCCGCCGGACGTCTACGGCGGCGCCGGCGTGCACGTGGAATACCTGGTCCGGGAACTGCGGGCGCTGATCGACGTCGACGTGCACGCGTTCGGCGACGACCGGCCGGGCGCGGCCGGGCACCGCCCGCCGGCCGGTCTCGCCGGTGCCAACCCGGCGCTGGCCACCCTGGGCGTCGATCTGGACATCACCGCGCACTGCGACGGCGTCGACCTGGTGCACTCGCACACCTGGTACGCCAACATGGCCGGGCACTGGGCCAAGCTGC
>JBIQML010000259.1:0-6632 GCA_044463405.1 Nakamurella lactea
GTCAGGTCCGTGCCGGGCACCGTCACCTGCGCGGTGCCGATGGTGGCGACCTGCTCGCCGTCGGGCACCTCGCCCTTGGTGTTGTACAGCGACAGGTTCTCCAGCAGCAGGACCGGATCGTTGTCCCGGATCGCCGCGGTGAGCATCGCCTTGGCGTCGGCCGGGGTGGACGGGGCGAGCACCTTGAGCCCCGGCACGTGCGCGTACCAGACCTCGATGTTCTGCGAATGGGTGGCCGCCAGTTGCTGTCCCCCGCCGCCGGGCGTGCGGATCACCATCGGCACCGGCGTCTGTCCGCCGAACATGCCGTAGATCTTGGCGGCGTGGTTGACGATCTGGTCGATGGCCAGCAGCGAGAAGTTGATGGTCATGATCTCCACCACCGGCCGCATGCCGAGCATCGCCGCCCCGATCGCAGCGCCGACGAAACCCTCCTCGGCGATGGGGGTGTCGCGCACCCGCTCCGCCCCGAACTCGTCCAGCAGCCCGGCGGTGATCTTGTAGGAACCCTCGAAGATCCCGATCTCCTCGCCCAGCAGGATCACGGACTCGTCGCGCAGCATCTCGGCGCGCAACGCATCGTGCAGCGCCTGCCGGTAGGTGATCTCAGCCATTCCCGTCACCGCCGTGGTTCTCGCCGCCCTGTCGCTCGCGCATCGCCCTCACGCCCCCTCGTCCCAGCCGGCCGGCAGCACCGGATCCCCCGGCATCATCCTCGGCGCGTTCGGCACGTCGGTGGCGTACGCGAAGTCGAACAGCGTCTCCGCCGCCGGTTCCGGGCTGGCGTCGGCGAAAGCCACGGCGGCGGCGACCTTCTCGGCGGACTCCGCCTCGATGCGTGCCGCCGCGTCGTCGTCCAGCACGCCGTCGTCCACCAGCCGCCTCCGGTACGCGGGCAACGGATCCAGCGATCGCAGCTGCTCGGTCTCTTCGCGGCTGCGGTAGCGCGCCGGGTCGACCACCGAGTGGCCGCGCAGCCGGTGCGACATCACCTCCAGCAGCCCCGGTTGCCGCTCGGTGCGGGCCCGGTCCAGCATCGCGGTCGCCGCCCGCCGCACCACCTCCGGATCGTCGCCGTCCACCCGCTCACCGGGGATGCGGTAGGAGCAGCCCCGCTTGTACAGGTCCGGCTCGCCGGCGGCGTGCTCCACCGTCGTGGCCATGCCAAGACCGTTGTTGACGATGACGTACACGATCGGCAGGCGCCAGATCGCCGCCAGGTTCAGCGATTCGTGGAACGCTCCGATATTGGTGGTGCCGTCGCCCATCTGGCACATCACGGCCTCGGCGTCCGGCCCGGGCCCGCCGCGGTAGGTCAACGCCAGCGCCGCGCCGGTGGCCGGTGGCACCTGCCCACCGACGATGCCGTACCCGCCCAGGAATCGCAGCTCGGCATCGAACAGGTGCATCGAGCCGCCGCGGCCGGCGGACACCCCGTCCTGGCGGCCGAACAGCTCGGCCATCACCCGCCCGGTGTCGATGCCGCGCGACAGGGCGTACCCGTGCTCACGGTAGTTGGTGTACAGGTAGTCGGTGGGCCGGAGCGCCGTCATCAGCCCGACCACGGTGGGCTCCTCACCCAGGTTCAGGTGGCAGTAGCCGCCGATCTTGGCGCGCTGATACATCTCGCTGGCGCGCAGCTCGAACTCCCGGATCAGCGTCATCTGCCGGTAGTAGTCGATCAGCGTCTCCCGGTCGGCCGACGACCGGGAGGTGCGCGTGCCGGCCGTGCCGCGCCTCGCGCGGTTGCCCGTCGTGGTCCCGGCCTTGCCGCTGGCGGACTTCGCGCGGGTAGCGCGCTTCCCGGTCGCGGATGCGGCTCCACGACCACCGGCCTGCGCTCGATCGGCCATGCTGGTACCCCTTCATCGGCATGCGGCGAGACACTCGCCCCGCCGGCGCGTCCTCGTCACGGTCCGGGCGGCTGCTCCTGCAGCGTGAACCGGTCCTCACTGCCGCCGCACTTGGGGCACACCAGCGGCGGGCGCGCGCCGCGCACCGTCTCGCCGCACACCCCGCACGCCCACTCCACCATCCTGCCGACCAGGTCGTGCCGGCTGATGATGCCGACCAGCCGGCCCGCGGACAGCACCGGAACCCGCCGGATCGGCGCGTCCACCAGCAGGGTGCGCACCTGCTCGAGGTCGGTGTCCGTGGTGACGGTGATCACCGAGGTGGTCATGACCTCGCGGGCCGTGCGCCCGGACCGGGCCAGCAGATCGCGCTCGCTCACCAGCCCGAGGATGGCACCGTCGGCACCGACCACCGGGACGGCGCTGATGCGCCTGGCGGTGAGGATCTCGGCGATTTGGGCCACCGTGGCATCCGGCCCCACGGTGAGCACCGGAGCGGCCATCACCTGGCCGGCGGTGATTCCCGCCGCCGATCCCGATCCCGTATTCATCACACCACCTCTTACCCGCAGGCTAGCAGGACCGACCGGGCCCGTCCGCAGCGCGATTCTGCCCCCGGTCGACCGCCGGGTCGGCCGTCTGGACGACGGGCTGATCGATCGTCTGGTTGATCACCGTCACCGTCCCTTGCCGCCGCCGTGCGATGGCAGTAGAACCGAAAGAGGGGTGGAGGCGATCCCCACCCACGGTCCGCCCGCGCGGGCGGCGCAGCGACGAGAGGCGACACAGACGTGAGCAAGCAGCGAATGAACGCCAGCGAGGTATTCCCGGAGGCCTACCGGGCCGTGCTCGGCATGGAGAAGGTCAACCGGTCCGGGCCGATCGAGGCGCCACTGTACGAGCTGGTGAAGATCCGCGCCTCGCAGATCAACGGGTGCGCGTTCTGCCTGAACATGCACCTGCGCGACGCCCGGGCGGCCGGTGAGTCGCAGCAGCGACTGGACGTGCTGCGCGCCTGGCGCGAGGTGGACGGCCTGTACACCGATCGCGAGCGGGCGGCGATGGCGCTGACCGAGGCGGTGACGTTGATCTCGCAGGACGGCGTCCCGGACGACGTCTGGGAGGACGTGCGCGAGCACTTCGACGAGCGCGAGACCGCGGCGCTGCTGATGGCGATCGCCACCATCAACGTCTGGAACCGGCTGGCGATCTCCACCCGGCAGCAGCCCGAACCGGCCACGTCGGGCTGAGCCGTGCTACCCGACCCCCTCCACCCGACCGCCGAGCGGGACGGCCCCGACACCGTGATCTGCTCGGCTCGTGGGTGCGGGGCGCCGGCGGCCTGGGCGGTGGTGTGGAACAACCCGCGCATCCACACCCCGGACCGGGAGAAGGTCTGGACGGCCTGTGACGAGCATCGCGAGCACCTGGCCGACTACCTGCGCCGGCGGTCCATGCTGCGTCGGGTCGATCGGCTGCCCGACGTGGTAACGCCGGAGTCCGCGTCACCCCCGGACGTCTGAGCCTGGCCGCCCCCCGCCGATCACGCCGCGAAGTCGCCGGGACAGGGCTGGCTGCGCGCGTCGGCCGCACAGTCGGGCTCCCACGGGAACCGGCCGGCCGCGTCAGACCAGCACAGCTGGTAGGCCTCGATGGCGCCCGGCCTGTCGCACCGGTAGAAGCGGTAGGCCGCCAGCAGGATCTGCTCCGGGTTCGGCACCCCGAGCAACCGCATGGTGCGCGGCCACCCCTCCACCTCGCACTCCCCGCCCTCGAACAGGTCGGTGCCGAGCATCACCTGCCGCCCGAGGGAGTTGAGCACCCGCACCGTCACCTGCTGATCGCACCCGAAGATCAGCAGCTCCGGGTGGCCCATGCCATGCAGCCCCACCGTGTAGCCGAAGGGCATCTCGGAGGCGCCACCGGAGCACCCCGGATGGCTGCACGTGCCGCCACCGACGTATTCGACCGCCCACCCGTAGGTGCGGACCGTGCCGCGCGTCCACGCGTCCTGCTGGTCGAGCCACGCCACCGTCGCCGGATCCATGATTCATCCCTCCCGTCCTGTCGCGGCCACCTGCCGCCTGTTATCGAACGTGTGCACGATAGCGGCGGGCGCCGACAGCGTCGTGCGGCCCATCGGTGAGCGTTCCGGCCTGCGAGAATCTGCAGTCATGACGTCCCCCCGCGTGCTGGCCGGGCGATACCGCCTGGACGCCGAGATCGGTCGCGGGTCGATGGGTTCCGTGTGGGACGCCTACGACCAGGTGCTGCGCCGACGGGTGGCGATCAAGCAGGTCGACTTTCCGGCGGGCATGCCGGTCGGCGAGGTGGAGCAACTGGCGGACCGGACGCTGCGGGAGGCCCGGGCGATCGCGGCGCTGTCGCACCCGCATGTGATCACGCTGTACGACATCCTCACGCTGCCCACGGGCCCGGTGATCGTCATGGAGCTCATGCGGGCCCCCTCGCTGGCCCAGATCCTGGCGTCGGAGGGCCCGCTGGACGACACCCGCGCAGCGGTGGTGGGCGCGGCGGTGGCCGACGGTCTGATGGCGGCGCACGCCGCGGGCATCACCCACCGGGACGTCAAGCCCGCCAACGTGTTGATCGGCGGCGACGGCCGGATCAAGCTCACCGACTTCGGGATCGCCCGCAGCGTCGACGAGCACACCATGACCGCCACCGGCATGCTGCTGGGCTCGCCCGCCTACATCTCTCCGGAGGTGGCGTCCGGGCGACCGGCCACCCCGGCCGCGGACGCCTGGGGCCTGGGGGCGCTGCTGTTCGCGACCGTCCAGGGGCATCCGCCCTACGACCGGGGCGAGCCGATCGCCACGCTCACCGCGGTGGTGACGGATCCCGTGCCACCACACCCGCACTCCGGCCGGCTGGGCGGGGTGATCGACGCGCTGCTGGTGAAGGACCCGGCGCGACGCATGCCGGTGCAGCAGGCCCGCATGGCGCTGGCCGGTGTGGCCGGCGGGTTCTCCGGCGCCGTCGTGACGACGCGGCCCGCCGCCACGCCACCGTCCGGCCGACCGGCCGACGTGTCCACCGGCACCCGGCCGGACCGTCGCGTGGGGACGCCGCGGCCAGCGCCGGCCTTCGCCGCGCCCGGACCGGTCCCCCCACCTCCGTGGGCCGCCGAGGCGGCCGGAAACCTCAAGGCGCTTCCCGCGACCGCCCCACCCCGTCGCCGGGCACCCATCATCGCCGCGGCGATCCTGGTGCTGCTGGCCGCGGCCGCGGCGGGCTACTTCGGGGTGCTGGCCATCGCCGGACTGGCGTAGTTCCACGTCGCCGCATTCGTGACGGTGCCACAGGTATCCGGCACCGCGAGGTGTCGCTCACACCCCCCACAGCAGGCCGAGGGCGTAGGTGACGGCGGCGGCACCGTAGCCGATCAGCAACTGGCGCACCGCCCGCCGCACCGGCGGCCCGCCGGACAGCAGCCCGACCACCGCGCCGGTGAGCAGCAGCGCGAGCCCCACCAGCCCGGCGGCGATCACCTGCCCGGTGAATCCGGTGGCGCCGAAGATGTAGGGCAGCACCGGGATGATCGCGCCGGAGGCGAAGAAGCAGAAGCTGGAGATCGCCGCCCGCCAGGCGGTCCCGATGGCCTCGTGCTCGTCCGGCCCGCCACCGGCACCGTCCGGCACGTCGCCGCTGGCGCCCGCCGGTGCACCGTCACCGCCGGCCCACCCCCGATACCCGGCCAGCACCTCGCGGGCGTGCCGGTCCGCCCGGTCGGCGGGCATGCCGCGTGCCCGGTACACCAGCGACAGCTCGTTGGCGTCGACGTCCAGATGGGGCAGCACCGCGCCGGCGTGCGGGTCCGGGGTCGAGGCGTCCAGCAGCTCCCGCTGGGATCGCACCGACACGTACTCGCCGGCCCCCATGGACAGCGCCCCCGCCAGCAGTCCCGCCAGCCCGGTGAGCAGCACCACCCGCCCGCTGGCACCGGCCGCGCCGATGCCCAGCACCAGGGCCAGGTTGGACACCAGCCCGTCGTTGGCGCCGAACACCGCCGCGCGGAAGCTGCCGGACAGCCGGCTGCGCCCCCGGGCGGCCAGCCCGCGCACCACCTCGCCGTGGATCCGCTCGTCGGCGGCCATGGCGACCGTGGCGTGCTCGTCGCTGGCGTATGGCGAGCGGCCCTCGGCACGCTGCGCCAGCGCCAGCACGAAGACCGATCCGAAGTGCCGCGCCAGGAACGCCAGCATGCGGGTCCGCACGCTGCCCCGCCCCGGCTCCCCGGCCCGATCGCCGAGTAGCTGCTCCCAGTGCGCGGCGTGCCGGCCCTCGGCATCGGCCAGCTCCAGCAGGATCTCCCGTTCCTCACCGGAACGCCGCCCGGCCAGATCCCGATAGACCGCGGCCTCGGCCCGCTCGTCGGACAGGTACCGCCGCCAGAGCCGGACGTCCCGACGGTCCGGCTCGGCCCCGGCAACATGCGGCAAGGCGTCGTCGGGGCTCATGGTTCCTTCCGCGTCGTCCGGTGGTCGCAGCTGCGACGGTAGCGCACCCGGCGCGGCACTCCGGCTCGTCAGCCGCCGGAACCCCCGTCACCGAGCAGGTCGGCGAAGGAGGGGGCGTCGGCGAACGGATCCGTCGCGCCGTGCGGACCACCGGCGGCCACCAGGCCGGCCAGTTCCCCGGCGGCCCGGTCGATCCGTGCGGTGAGCCTGGCCGCGCCGGGCCCGTCGCCGAAGTCCTCGGTGGCCGCGAACACCCCGGTCGGCACGATCACCGCCCGGAAGTAGCTCAGCAGCGGAC
>JBIQML010000260.1:0-6616 GCA_044463405.1 Nakamurella lactea
CGTCCAGGGCAAGCCGGGTCGGACATGTCGGCGTGTGGTCCGGCATCCCCCGACATGCGTCACAGGCCCGCGCCGATGCCGCTCGGCGCTTCTGGCAGTCCGGGCAGTATTCGACCGTCCACGGTTCGGTGAGCCGTGATGTTCGGCCACGACGACCACAGCCCTTGCAGTCGATGGTGAAGATCGGGTAATCACTCACGACCCCTCACCTCCTGCGTCCAGGGCGTCGAGAGCGGCGCGCAGTCTCGGCCAGCCTGGGTCGGTGACGACCTTGGCTGATAGCAGGGCCGCCGCATCGGCCACGGCCCGCAACCGCTCGACCTCAGCCACCAGCGCGGCGAGATCTGCTTGCAGATCTCGAATCGTCTCGGCGGATGCGACCGCTGTCCGCCTGATCAGGGATGCCGCACTACCACCTGAGGACGGCGGCAGACCGGGATGCCCGTTGTAGTAGCCGTAATCGTCGGTAGCGATCCAGTCCTGCGTGTGGTGCGCGCCCTTACCGGCGACGGCAACAGCGGACAGGATCGCATCAATCGCAGCGATCCCGGTCCGGTCGAACTCGTAGTAGTACGCCTCCATGCGCGCATCAGGGTGCAGCGGCTCGGATGCCGCCGCCAGTCGCGCCTTGATGGCTTCGAGGTCGAGGTCAGGCATGGTCGGCTCCGATCCGATCAGCGGCCCATCGCAGGATCGCACCATCAGAGCGCATCCCGGTCTCACCGATCACCGCGTCAGCCCACTCGCGCAGGTGGCCTGCGATCTCCTCGGCCGCTTCCCGCTTTGCGCGGGCAATCACGGCGGCGATGGTGGAGTCGAAGTAGACGTTGGGGTCCGTCCATTCGCCGTTGAGATAGAACGCCTCACGCAACTCGTGAAGATGAGCGTCGATCTCCTCGTCGGCGAGAGCCGCTGTGGCGTCAGACATCGGTCACCGCCTCGCCGAAGATCGCGTCGAGTACGGCGCGGGCTTCGTCTAGCCATGCAGGCCAGTGAGTAGTAATGCGGCACTGACAGCGGCGGTCGTGAATCGCCTTCGCCACCCTCTCCACCAGCTCGTCGCTCGGCGGCCAGGGGATGTTCAGCCATTCGGCTGACAGGGTGGTCGCCCGCCATTCGCCGCCGAGAGCCATGACGGCGCAGCGAGTCGAGCAGTACACCGACCGTAATGACGAGTCGCGGTGTTGCCCTTCGCGGCTGACGGTCACCCATGTGTCGGGCGGCTCGCCGAATCGGGTGTCCTCGTACCTGCCGCACATGAGGCGGTCACACACAATTCGCAGCGCCATTACGCCACTTCCTTTGCAGTAGTTGTCTTGTCGCTCGCCCCGGCCGGTGTCTCGTCGCCGGTCGCGCGGGAAGGGGTTGAGTGGGTCTGTGAGCGCACATAGTCGATGACGGCTTGCGCGGCGGCTGCTTTCTTGATGCGGGCGAGTCGGGTGAGAATGTCGTCGCTCATGCCGCAACCTCGATCTGTGCCGCGATCTCGTCGGGCACGGTCCATAAGCCGAGTCGGCCCCGGCACGGGATCGGCGTGGCGAGCGGGCGCGGGTTCCGGAGCATCAAGTGCCAGCAGTCGATTTCGGCCCAGTCCGACGGGCAGTAGCACGTCCTGCTCGACCAGTACGGCCGCTCCTCGTGCACGCCCACCAGATCGACAACGCCGATGATTGCGCCGCGCCACCCGTAGCGCTCGTGCACCTGGTGATCAGGCGTATCGGGGTCGGTCGCCATCATTGGTGCGGTGCGAGACTGCCCGTTGCGGGCAAGCTCACCAACGGCTTTTGCGATCCACCGTTCCGGTGTGTCGGTCTCGTCGGCGACTTGCAACCCCGCGTGGATCGCGACCGGCCCGCGGTATCCGCCGGCGATATTGCGCGACCTGTTCTCCACGTCTTTCCCGCCATGAATGATCGCCCACGCCCACGGCTGACGAACGGTGATCGCGCGCATCACGCTTCCCCTCCCATCCGCCACGCTTCGATGTCGTGCGGCAGGAACCGGCCCTGTGCGTCGACCAGGCGTCCGGCGCGCCAGTGGGCACCGACCTCCCGCAGCTGGGCCACGTGGTCGATCAGGGGGCGCAGCGTGTGTCCGTCGTCGGCGGGCTCGTGCGTCCAGTCGTAGAGGCGGCCGGCGAGACGGTGCAGCCGGTAGCGCGCGTTGGCGATCGCGATGTGCAGGCGGATCATCAGTCCTCACCCCAATCGCGCGACCAGCCGGGGAAAAGGTCTGTGCAATCGCGCGTCTCGCCGTGAACCTCGACGTGCGGCCCGTAGTACGACATCCCGGTCGGGGCCATCACGACCAACCAGAATTCGTGACGCTTGCGGCAGTGGAAGCACCACTTGACGCCCATGGATTTGCGGCTGGCCTCCTCCATGTCGGTGCCGCAGATCGTCAGATCGCCGTAGTCCTCGCACCAGTCGGCGGACGTCTCCGTGGGCTCGGTGTGCAGGTTGACGCTCATGACGCGGCCTCGATCCCGAAGTGCGTGCGCAGGTCCGCGATGTGCTTGCGAGTGAGGCCGCGCCACCCGTGCGGCGAGATGCCGAGAACCCGCTCCTGGCCGATGAAGTCGCGGATCGTGGGGTCGAACTGCGCCGACTCGGCGAGGTCGTCGTCGCACCAGCCGATCAGCGCGTCCGGCGGCAGGCTCGCCACATGATCTTGGAGCGCCGGCCACTTCCACCACGGCAGCCCATAGTCAACGGCGCCGAGGTACGGGCGCGGCGCGAACCCGAACTGCGGGAAGTCGGCTGTGTGCTCGCACCAGGTCGTCAGCCATGTGACCGTCACGCCGGCGGTCGCCATCGTTTCGATGGCCCTGACGAGTTCAGGGGCATAGCTGATCGGAAATCCCTGCATGCGCGCGCTCACGACGTCGCCCCACTCGTCGCGCACCGACGTCGTGCTGAGGCCGTTGATGACGCCGTCGAAGTCCAGAAATAGGTGACGCTCACTCATCGCTCCGTCACCTCCCCCACCGCCCCGACCCCAGCAGCGACTCCGCACAGGCCCAGTCCCACGGCGGCGGTCCACAACCCAGCAGCGGGGCCGGCGACCGCCACCACGGGCAGCGCGAGAGCGAGCGCGGCGATACCGGCGAGGGCGAGGGCGTCGGACAGGCGGGTCATCGGGGATCACCCCAGACCGCGAGGACCGGGCCGAGCTCCTGCCGGTCCCCGTGCACCTCGTAGGCGGCGTGTATCCATCCGTCGTGCCCCGCCGGGCGTGAGCATCCGTAGCCGCTGTTCTTATCCGCAGCGCTGCACCAGTCGTCGTTCAGCCTCGCGGGCGGCCACAGCACCCGCGGGTCGAACACGGGCGGGACCGGGACCAGGCGGGCGAGCGCGGCCTTGTGGGCGTCGCGATGGTCGCGCGGCTGAATCACGTAGGGGGCGCGGTTGCGGTCGCCCTTGACGAGCACGTAGTCGCCGTCCACGTCGATCACGTACTCCGCGCCGGTCTTCGGATCTCGCCAGTGCGAGCCAACCGGGCGCTCGGGCTCGGGTTCGGGGCGGTCGAGGAGGGTCCAGGTGTACAAGGCTGCGGCGAGGAAGCGCCGCGAGTCGTCGGCCTCATCCACCCCGAGCCAGATCATGTCGCCCTCTACCGCCGAAACGATGCCCTCGGTGGTGGCGGCGTAGGCGCCGGTGCGATGCTCAGCCCGCACCAGCATGCCCGGCTCGATGTCCTGCGGCTCAATCGGCCGCGGCAGGGTCTCGCTCATCGCACGTCCTCCATCCGTAGGTCTTTGGTCAGCTCGTAGTCGCGGTCGCACTCGCACGGGTAGCAGTCGCAGTCGGGGCACGGGTTGGGCAGCACGTCCCAGTCATCGCAGTCGCACACCTGGCACGGCTCGCCGAACACGAGCGCGGCATGCTCCCGGCGCAGATGGCCACACACGCAGATCTCCGGGTACGGGTCCGGCTCGTCGATGGCGGGCTCAGGCGGGGTCATCGGTGGGCTCCATCAGCTCGGCGATGCGTGCCTCGATCGCGTCCTTGCGCGCGCCGGTGGATGCCGCGGACCAGGCCTGGAGCTGGTGTAGATTCGTGCACGCGGCGACTTCTTCGCGGGTCGGGAAGTGTTGCGCGGGTGCGGGTTTCGACTGCGCGAGGGCATCGGGGAGCGGGTCCACGGCGTACTTGCCCATACGACCCTGCGACAGCATCACGTCCGCGGCGACCGGCTTGTCGATGCCGGAGATGCGCCGGATGCGGGTCCCGCCCGGCTTGTCCTTGCCGTAGGTCACGTCGGGGTCGCGGAATAGCTCGACCCGCTGGCCGGCCCACTTCGACGAGTCCACGCCCCAGCACTGGGCCAGCACGCGGCGCATCGTCACGCCCGGCTTCCACGGCCGCTCGAACTCGGCCAGGTGGATCACGACCGGCTGCTCGGCGCCCTTGCGCACATCCACCGACGTGACCGTGAAAACCCTTGGGCCAGTAGCCAAGTCGATGTTGTCGAGTTGGTCCGATTTCGGGGCCAGGGTCTCGGTGATGTCGCTCATCAGAAGATCTCCCTCTCCGGATACAGGTCCACCACGTCGGCGACCGGCAGGCCATCGACGGCCCGGTCCCAGGCCATGCGCAGTCGCAGCGCCGCCTCTTCTAGTGCCTCGGTCGCGGTGAAGATCGCGTCGTGCCACCGCTCGTCAGGCGTCACCCGCGTCACGTACAGCGGCATGCCCGAGGCGAATGAGACGAAGTCGATCCACGCCCGGCCCGAGACCGTGAGCGCACACTGGAGCTGGGCCATGTACTGGGCGGGCACGGCGTTGGCCAGGATCGTGCGGACGTGCTCGGTGCGGCGCGGACACTTGATCTCAATCGCCCCGTCGTCACCCACCAGGCCGTCCGGTGACCAGCCGACCCGATAGCCCCAGTCGTCGCGCACCATGAAGCCGCACTCGGTGACCGGCGCATACCGCTCGGAGTACATCTGCCGGGCGATGGGCTCACACACGACGCCCCGGTACATGTCCGGCGACTGATACGTGAGCTCGACCTCGCCCGTGATGCGCTCCGTCACCAGGGCCAGGGTCAGCGCGCGCGACTCCGCGTTGCTCGCCGCCTTGACCGTGGACGCCGTGATCAGCTGTCCCACCGTGGATGCCGTCACGATGCCGCGACGAGCCTCCAGCCACTCCGGCGAGCCCTGGACCATATCCGTGTAGACGTGCAGGGTCATGCCGCACCACCAGCCCACACGAACGGCGGCACCTGCGACGGGTCGGTGTAGAAGCGCCCGCGACCGCCGTTGCAGTTGCCCGGGTCGCAGTCGTGGTCGTCGGACTCCTCGATCAGGTTGTGCCAGCACACGCCGACGTTGCTGGACTCGCGCAGGTCTTCGAAGATCTCCACGATCGTCGCCGTCATCCCCGCACCCCCAGCGCCATGAGACCCCGTGCGGCGGCGGACATCTCGGCAAAGGCCACAGACATGAGGCCCCGCGCCATCTCCGCCTGCCTGGCCTGCGACCCGTAGTGCGCCAACGGGTCCGGATGCTCGGGCCGTGCGTGCTTCGGACCGGGAGCCCCGTAGTAGACCTGCGTGTCGGACGGCTGCTCGATCAGCGCGTGCCGGCCGTACTCGGACGCGGACGGGTGACGAGACATGAGCTCGGCAGATTCGGTCGTCATGGGATATCCTCTCGGTGAGTTGTTCTTGCAGTGCCCCGCCCGACGTAGCCGCGTCGGGCGGTGGTGGTTTTAGGCGTCGGGCAGTGAGTCCATCCACGCGTCCAGCCAGTCCGCGCGGATCAGGTAATTGCGCTTGCCGGGCTGGGATGCCTTCAGCTCGCCGGACTGGATCTGCGCACGGATCGTCGCCACGCTGCGCCTCGTGAGTGACGCAGCCTCGGACGGCGTGTACCAGGCGAAGGCCTCGCGGACGTGGAAAGTCATGCCGTCACCGCCACGAGCTGCCGGGTCAGATGTCTGCGGATCAGCTCCAGGCCGCGCATCGTGACCCGGACCTGCGGGGCGTCCACGATCCACTCACCCGACGACGGGTGGTGGTGTCCCCGTGCCCTGGCCGCGAGGTGCCCGGAGTCGATGCGATCCTGGTAGGCGCGCCGGTCACCGGTCGCGTCCCGGTAGGTCCAGCGGTGCTCGTCCAGCCACCTCCACAGCCGGCCCTCACCGATGATGATGGCCGGGTCGCGGGAGAGCACCTTCGCGGCCTCGTTCGCGGACAGGTCACCATCCGTCGATGCCAGGTGCTCCCACGCCTGCGCCGGCGGCTCCAACTCGGCGACCCGCGACTCCAGCACCTCGACCCGGCGGGCCGTGATCTGGAGCGCCTGCGCGACGATCTGGTCCTCAGTGAGGGCGGGCTTCGTCACCTCGGCCTCGCGAGTCTTGACCGCGAAGTAGGTCTGCGCCTCGGCGATCTCCGGCTTCCTCGGATCGCCGTTCATCGCCACCATGTAGGCGCCGAACCGGGTCAGCCGATAGTCGGCGACTGCGCGCCGCGCGCCGGAACCGAGGTCGACCATTTTGACGGCGTTGGCAATATGGTCCGGCGCCTCCATGCCGGCGCTGTTGACGGCGATCATGGCGCGCTCGATGGACTCCTCGAACCGGCGCCACGAGTCGTAGCCGAGCGGG
>JBIQML010000261.1:0-6606 GCA_044463405.1 Nakamurella lactea
ACCGTCCGCCGCCGAGGCCGGCGCGCCGGAGGCGCCGCCGCTGGAGGAGGCGCAGCGGCGGTCGTTACACCAGGCGCTCACGAGGGTGGCCGACGTGGACGACGGCATCACGATCACCCCCGGGACGTAGCGTTCCGGAAGTGACATCGACTCCTAGCAGACTTGAGCATCGAAGGGACGACAGTGTTCGACACTCTCATCACAGGTGGACGCCTGGCAGACGGTACCGGAAACCCGTTGCGTCGGGCGGATGTTGCCATCACTGGCGACCAGATTGTTGCCGTCGGCCGGCTCGCCGATGCGCAGGCCAATAATCGTATCGACGCCACCGGCAAGATCGTCTGCCCCGGATTCGTTGACCCGCACAGTCACTCGGACCGATCGGTGCACATCAACCCGACGGCCGATAGCACGATACGACAGGGCGTCACCACTGAGATCGTCGGCAACTGCGGATCCACGTTCGCTCCGGTCTCTGACCTGTCACTCGCCTCGACCGAGGCGGGCCTGCGTAATTTCGGCTGCGAGGAGCCGGTGACGTGGCGCTCGTTCGGCGAATACCTGGCGCATCTGGATGCTCGAGGCACGTCGCAAAATCTGGGCTGGCTGGTCGGCCACAATGCGGTTCGTGCAGCCGCCGGCGTCGTCGGCCAGGACGCGTCCGCCGACCAGTTCCGTGCGATGGAGGACTACGTCGCCGAGGCCATGGAGTCGGGTGCGTTGGGCATGTCGACCGGGCTGGAGTTCCATCCGGGCCGGGCGGCGCCGACCGGCGAAATCGTCCGACTGAATGCCGTCGTCGGCCGCTACCGAGGGATATACGCCAGCCATGTGCGCAACCGTGACGCCGCGTTGCAGGACTCCGTCGACGAATTCCTACGCATCGTTCGCGAGGGAGGCACCCGGGGGGAGTTCTCCCACCTGAACGTCCGTCACAACACCGGTGCCGAGCCAGGGGCGTGGGAGCGCGCCGTCGACACCATCGCGCAGGCCAGGGACGAGGGGCTGGAGGTGCTCATCGACACCACTCCGTACCTGGACGGGCCTGGTCGGATGTCCGGCATTCTGCCGCCGTGGGTCCTGCAGGACGGGCCGGCCGAGGCCGCCCGGATGCTGGGCGACCCGGAAGTCCGCGCCCGCCTGCGAGGCGAGTGCGATCGGTACTGGCGGTTCCTGCATCGCGGCGACTGGCACCGCGCTCGCCCGTTGGGTATCGGTGCCCCGCCGGGCATGGCCGGCCTCAGCTTCGCCGAGATCGCCGAGCGCACCGGGCGCGACCCGTGGGACGTCTTCTTCGACATCCTGCACCGGGCGGGTGCCAACATGGAGACGATCCAGATGGTCGGCCGGTTGTTCACCGAGGAGCACTCCGCCGCGATGGTCTCCCATCCGCTGTTCTGCCTCGGTGTCGACATCTACACGTCTTCGACGTCGGAACCGCTCAGTCGCATCACACGCCACCCCATGTCCTTCGCCGGCACGGTCCACTACCTGACCCATCACGTCCGGGACCGCGGGACGCTTCGACTGGAGGAGGCGATCAGGAAGATGACCAGCATGCCCGCCTGGCACTTCGGGCTCACGGATCGCGGTCTGCTCGCGCCGGGGTTCGCGGCGGACGTGGTGGTGTTCGACTTCGAACGACTCGACGATGTGGCGACCGAGCGGGACCCGGCTGCCTATGTGCGGGGCGTGGAGCACGTCATCGTGAACGGCACCCCCGTCGTCCGCGCGGAGGAGCACACCGGCGCCCGGCCCGGCCGGTTCCTGAACGGTGGCTGACATGACGAGTGCCGCTGCGGTACCGGCGCGCATCCCGCGCCGACCGGAGCTGACAAATGGTTGATGACCTTCCGTGGAACTATCAGCGGGCCGCGGATGTCGAACAGTGGGAGGTGCTGTGTCGCGCTGACGTGATGGTGCCCATGCCGGACGGTGTACGGCTGGCCACCGACATGTACCTACCCGCGCGTGACGGCCGACCCGTGTCGGGACGGCGGCCGGTGATCCTGCATCGCACCCCCTACGACAAGACGGCAGTCGAAGCGGAGTTCGGGTACAGCCGATGGTTCGCGCAGCGCGGCTACATAGCCCTGGTGCAGGACGTGCGGGGTGCCTTCGGCTCCGAAGGTGAGATGGCCTTCATCGGCAGCGAAGGCCCGGACGGCGCGGCCACCCTGGACTGGATCGCCGAGCAGGAATGGGCGGCGCCCGTCGGCACCTGGGGGACGACTTACGCCAGCGCCACCCAACTCGCGTTGGCCGCGCATGGCCCGACCAACCTGGCGGCCATGGTGCCGCAGCAGAGCTGGACGAACGCCTGGCGCTGCTCGCTGCGCCACGATGGCGCATTCGAACTGCGCTGGCTGAGCTGGGTGCTGTGGCACTCCGCCACCAACTCCAGGTCGGATCTGCGGAGCACGCCTCAGCTGGCCGCCGCACTGAACCTGGAAGCACCGTTGGCCAGCGATTGGTTCACCCGGCTTCCGGTGCGACCCGGGGGCAGCCAGCTCAGTTTGGTCCCCGAGTACGAGCGTTGGTACACGGCGGTGTCCACGCAGTCCGAATTCACCGATTTCTGGCGACAGACGGGATTCGCCCCCGAGCTCTACTTCGATCGATTTCCTATCGCCGACACCCTGCTGTTGGGCGGCTGGTACGACTCGTATTCCCGGGCAACCCTGGAGGCCTTCACCGGCCTGAATGCCGCCGAACGTGGCAGGGTTCGGGCGGTCATGGGCCCATGGGTGCACGGCACCACCTCCGCCCAGACCTCGGTCGCCGGTGACGTGGATTTCGGAGCTGATGCTGCGATCCCGGATCTCAAGTCGCTGCACCTGCGCTGCTTCGACGAGTCTCTGGATGACCGCTCCACGGGTCTGTTCACCGGTCCTCCGCTGACCATCTTCGTGATGGGCGGCGGCGACGGCACCAGGACGCCGACCGGGCGATTACGGCACGGCGGACGATGGCGGCACGAGCGCGAATGGCCGCTGGCCAGAACCAGGTTCACCCGATACCACCTGCACGCCGAGGGCGACCTCGATCCGGTGAAACCGGCCGAGACGGCGGCCGCTTCCTGCTACGAATACCGCCCCGACCGGCCGGTGCCGACGATCGGTGGCAACTTCTCCTCGCTCGCAGACCTGCTGCCGCTGCCGCCCGGGATGCTCGACACCGACGCCGCCGGTGGAGTCAAGCGAACGGCCCCGATCGTTCTGGCCGGCGGGTTCGATCAGGTCGAACGTCCCGACGTTTTCGGTTGCGCCCCACCGTATCTGCCGTTGGCGTCCCGCCATGACGTGCTGGTGTTCCGTACCGCCACGCTGTCGGAGGCGGTCGAGCTCACCGGCCCGATCGTCGCGCGTCTGTGGGTGTCGACATCCGTTCCGGACACCGACGTCACCGCCAAGCTGATCGACGAATACCCGCCGAGCGCCAGTTATCCGCGTGGCTATGCGCTCAACATCTGCGACGGAATCTTGCGTCTGCGGTACCGCAACGGAACGCCGGCGGAGCCACTCGAGTCCGGAGTCGTGTACGCCGTGACGATCACTCTCGATCCCACCAGCAATCTGTTCGCCGCCGGCCACCGGATCCGTTTGGACCTCTCCAGCTCGAACTTCCCCAAATTCGACCCGAATCCGAATACCGGTGAACCGCTGTCCGGCCACCGCAGGATGGCCCCGGCCACCACCACCATCCACCACGATGCGCTGCATCCATCGCACATCCTGCTACCGGTCATCGGATCGAGCCGATGATTTCCGGTGCGCGCCAACCGTACGACAGGAGAGGAAGGCACCGATGACCTCACGCACGCAACCCAACCTGCTGATCATCATGGCCGACGAGCACGCCCCGCAGTTCAGCGGACCCTACGGTCATCCGATCGTCCGCACGCCGCACCTCGACCGGCTGGCCGACGCCGGCGTCACCTTCGAGAACGCGTATTGCAACTCGCCGCTGTGCGTGCCGTCCCGGATGTCCTTCATGACGGGACGTTACGTGCATCAGATCGGCGCCTACGACAACGCCGTTCCGCTGCCGTCGGACACCGTCACCTGGGCACATCTGCTGCGATCGGTGGGTTATGACACGGTGCTGGCCGGCAAGCAGCACTTCGTGGGATGCGACCAGCGACACGGATTCCGAGCGCAGCTCGCCAGGGACCTGCACGCCGAGATGGTCCATGCGATCTGGGATTGGGATGGGAACGCAGGGGCACCGGCCGGCCCGTGGCCGCACCCGGGCAAGGCAGGACCGGGGACGACGGAGGAGATCCGCACCGACGACGACGTCGAACGGGCGGCGCTGGCCTATCTGGCGGATCCAGCACGCCACGAGACGCCGTGGGCGCTGAACGTGTCGTTCATCGCACCGCACTTCCCCTTCGTCGCACCGGAGCCGTATTGGTCGATGTACCCACGGGACGAGGTGGATCTGCCCGACGTCATCGAGCCGCCGGCGGGTGAGCACCCGGCCTACCGGCAGATGCGCGAGCATTTCGGGCTTGCCGGCGGTTTCGATGAGCAGCAGATTCGTCGGGCGCGGGCGGGCTACTACGCGCTGATCAGCTACCTGGACGACAAGATCGGTCGTTTGCTCGCCGCGCTTGATGCGACCGGCCAGGCCGGAAACACGGTGGTGGTCTTCACCGCAGACCATGGGGAAATGGCGGGCGAACTGGCCCTCTGGCGCAAGTCCACCTTCCGTGAACCCTCCGTCCGGGTTCCGTTGCTGGTGCGCTGGCCGGGGTCGCTTCCGGAAGGTCGTCGGGTCACCGAATCCGTCACCCTGGTGGACCTCGTCGCGTCCATGGTGGCGCTCTCCGGCGCCGATGCCGGCGGTTCGCTGGCCGGCGACGATCTCTTGCCCCTTGCCGCCGGAACGGACCCGAACTGGAAGGACGAGGCGTTCTCCGAATACTTGGCGCATGCAGTGGCAGGACCTGCAGCCATGCTGCGGCGCGGGCGATACAAGTACCTGTATCACCACGGGCAGCCCCCCGAACTGTTCGATCTGATCACCGACCCCGGAGAGCGGAACGACCTTGCCGGGACGTCGGAACATGCGCACATCGCCGACGGCCTACGCCAGGACCTGCTGTCCCGGTGGGACCCGGAGCGGTTGGACGCGCTGGTGCGCCGAAGCCAGCGGGAGCGACTGTTGATCCGATCCGCGACCGCCGGACAAGAGGCGTTCTGACCCGCTACGGGTCCGATGCGGGCCCGGGTCGGGGCCCCTGCTGTCGGCGGAGCCCCGCGCCGTACCGTGGCCATTCGTACGGAAAATGCCAGGAAGGGACTGATCGATCGTGCCGCAGAACCAGGATCCGGTGATCTCGACCGACATCACCGGTCAGGTCCATGCCGTTGTCGGTGCCGCCAGCGGCATCGGCCGTGCTGCTGCGCTGCGTCTCGCGCGCGCCGGAGCCCGAGTGGCATGCCTGGACAGCAACTGGCCCGGTGCGCGGGACACCGCGGATCTGATCAGCGGTGCCGGTGGGGTCGCCGGCGCCTGGGAGCTGGACGTCACCGACGGCGCCGCGGTGACGGCGGGGATCTCGGCGGCCGAACAGGATCTGGGGCCGACGGACGCCCTGGTGAACTGTGCGGGCATCACCGGGGTAACCAATCGGCAGACGCACGAGGTCGACCCCGCCGACTTCGACCTGGTCTATCGGATCAATCTGCGCGGCGCACTACTGCTGTCCCAGGCGGTGTTGCCCGGCATGAAGCAGCGCGGATACGGCAGGCTGGTGCACATCGCCTCGATCGCAGGCAAGGAGGGCAACGCCGGAATGGCGGCGTACTCGGCCACCAAGGCCGGGCTTATCGGCCTGGTCAAGGTGATGGGCAAGGAGTATGCCGACACCGGAATCACGGTCAATGCCATTGCCCCGGCCGTCATCCACACCCCGCTGGTGGACGCGATGCCGTCGGAGCAGGTGGAGTACATGACCAGCAAGATCCCCGCAGGCAGGCTCGGGTCGCTGGCCGAGGTCTCGGAACTGATCGCCTACGCGGTGTCGCCCGCGTGCAGCTTCACGACCGGGTTCACCTTCGACCTGACAGGCGGACGGGCAACGTATTGAGCAGCGCTACGACCGTCGCCGCACCATCGGTTGGGGGGACCGGTTGCGCGTAGGTCGATGATGCCGGCCGCGGTCTGGGCAGGTTCATTCACCGCGAACCGGACACACCGGCCTGCGACGAGCAGTCGCCGGTTCATCCGTGAACGGGCGGGTCGTGCCCGAGGCGATCCGGTCCAGGCGGTCGGCGTGCGGTGCCAGTCAGGCGCCGGGCGGGCTTGTGGCGGGGATTATGTACCCGCGCCGCCCGCACGGTAGTATCGATGCTCGGCCCGCCCAGGCGGGTCGGTGGGGTATGGTGTAATTGGCAACACAGCTGATTCTGGTTCAGCCATTCTAGGTTCGAGTCCTAGTACCCCAGCGGTGTGATCCGCGGCCGGATGCCGTGACGGGCGGGGGCGCCCGGCGAATCCGGTACGATCGGAAGGCACCAGCAAAGGCCCCGTCGTCTAGCGGCCTAGGACGCCGCCCTCTCACGGCGGTAGCGTGGGTTCGAATCCCATCGGGGCTAC
>JBIQML010000262.1:0-6597 GCA_044463405.1 Nakamurella lactea
TCAAGCGGGAGGACCTCAACCACACCGGCAGCCACAAGATCAACAACGTGCTGGGGCAGGCGCTGCTGACGGCGCGCACCGGCCGCACCCGCATCATCGCCGAGACCGGCGCCGGCCAGCACGGCGTCGCCACCGCCACCGCCGCCGCGCTGTTCGGGCTGCGCTGCACCATCTACATGGGCGAGGTGGACGTGCGCCGGCAGGCGCTGAACGTGGCGCGGATGCGCCTGCTGGGCGCCGAGGTGATCCCGGTGACGGACGGATCGGCGACCCTCAAGGACGCCATCAACGAGGCGTTCCGGGACTGGGTGACCAATGTCGCCGACACCATGTACGTGTTCGGCACGGCGGCCGGGCCGCACCCGTATCCGTTGATGGTGCGCGACTTCCAGCGCATCATCGGCCTGGAGTCCCGACAGCAGGTGCTCGAGCTCACCGGCACGCTGCCCGATGCGGTGGTGGCGTGCGTGGGCGGCGGATCCAACGCGATCGGCAGCTTCCACGCCTACCTCGACGACGCCGACGTGCGCCTGGTGGGGTGCGAGGCGGGCGGTGACGGGATCGACACCGGCCGGCACGCCTCCACCATCTCCGGCGGCACCGTCGGCGTGCTGCACGGCGCCCGCTCGTACCTGCTGCAGGACGCCGACGGCCAGGTGGTGGAGTCGCACTCCATCTCCGCCGGGCTGGACTATCCCGGGGTGGGGCCCGAGCACGCGCACCTGGCCGAGATCGGCCGGGCCGAGTACCGGTCGGTGACGGATGCCGCGGCGATGGACGCGTTCGCGCTGCTGAGCCGCACCGAGGGCATCATCCCGGCGATCGAGTCGGCGCACGCGGTGGCCGGGGCACTGGATGTGGCGCGGGAGATCGGCCCGGGCGGCATCGTGCTGGTGACCATCTCCGGGCGCGGGGACAAGGACATGGAGACCGCGATGGCCTACTTCGGGCTCGATCAGCCCGGCGGGCCGGCCACGTCCGCCGCGTCCGCACTGTCCGCCGCGCCCGCGCAGTCCGCCGCGCCCGCGCAGTCCACCGCGCCCGCGCCCGCGGAGGAGCCCTCGTGACCGCCGGTGG
Source organism: Nakamurella lactea (assembly GCA_044463405.1). Classification (GTDB taxonomy): domain Bacteria; phylum Actinomycetota; class Actinomycetes; order Mycobacteriales; family Nakamurellaceae; genus Nakamurella; species Nakamurella lactea_B. The sequence continues at coordinate 1,078 of JBIQML010000262.1, forward strand.
CGTGCCCGCGCTGGACGGCATGTTCGCGGCGGCCCGCAGCCAGAACCGGGCCGTGCTGATCGGCTACCTGCCGGCCGGCAGTCCCGACCTGGCCGGCAGCGTCGCCCTGTTCGACGCGCTGATCGACGGCGGCTGCGACGCCATCGAGGTCGGCATGCCGTTCTCCGACCCGGTGCTGGATGGGCCGGTGGTCGCCACCGCGCAGCGCGCCGCCCTCGCGGCGGGGTTCCGCACCCGCGACCTGTTCGGAATCGTGGAGCACATCGTCGCGCGCGGCGTGGTCCCGGTGGTGATGGGCTACTTCAACCCGGTGCTCGCCTACGGCGTCGCCGCGTTCGCGCGCGACCTGGCGGCCGCCGGCGGCGCCGGCATGATCACCCCGGACCTGATCGTGGACGAGGCCGACGAATGGCGTGCCGCGGCGGCAGAGCATGACCTGGCGCCCATCTTCCTGGTGGCGCCGTCCTCCCCGGCGGAGCGGATCGCGCTGACCACCGCCGCCTGCCGCGGATTCGTCTACGCTGCGTCGGTGATGGGGACCACGGGGGTGCGGGACGCGGTGTCCCAGGACGCACCCGACCTGGTGGCGCGTTGCCGGGAGCACACCGACCTGCCGATCGGCGTGGGGCTGGGCGTGCGCACCGGGGAGCAGGCGGCGCAGATCGGCTCCTTCGCGGACGCCGTGATCGTCGGCTCGGCGCTGGTCGCGGCCTCCGATTCCGGACCCGCCGCGGTGCGCGACCTGTCCGCGGAACTGGCCGCCGGCGTGCGCCGGTCACCGTCCGCTCCGCCCACCGACGCGGCCAGGCCCGCCGAGGCCCGGCCATGATGGCACTGCTGGCCGCGGCCGGGTCCGTTTCGGCGTCGGCTTCAGCGTCCGTCTCGACGCTGCCCATGGACATCCCGTCACCGCCCCAGGGCGTGTGGGAGGTCGGTCCCATTCCGATCCGCGCCTACGCGCTGTGCATCATCATCGGCATCATCGTGGCCGGGTTCTGGGGGAACCGCCGGCTGATCGCCCGCGGCGGACGTCCCGGCGCCATGATCGACATGGCCATCTGGATGGTGCCGTTCGGGTTGATCGGCGGCCGGCTGTACCACCTGATCACCGACCCGGAGATCTACTTCTACGCCTCGGCGGCGAACAACTATCACGCCCAGCCGTGGAAGGCGTTCGCCATCTGGGACGGCGGTCTGGGCATCTGGGGTGCCATCGCGCTGGGCGCGCTCGGCGCCTACATCGGTGCCCGCCGCTACAAGATCCCGTTCGGGTCGATCGCGGACTCGCTGGCGCCGGCGATCGTGCTGGCACAGGCCATCGGCCGGGTCGGCAACTACTTCAACCAGGAGCTGTTCGGCTCCCCGACGGGCCTGCCCTGGGCCCTGCAGGTGTTCCTGCGCACCCCCGGCGGGGTCGCGGGCACGGCGGCGCAGTGCGGCAGCGGCGAGTTCCCCACCGAGTGGATCAAGGCCACCCCGACGGTGCTGTGCGGCACCTACCACCCCACGTTCCTGTACGAGCTGGTCTGGGACGTGCTGGTGGCGCTGGTGGTGGTGTGGGCCGACCGGCGCTTCCGGCTCGGGCACGGGCGGGCGTTCGCGCTGTACGTCGCCGGGTACTGCGTGGGCCGCGGCTGGATCGAGATGCTGCGCATCGACCACGCCAACCACATCCTGGGGCTGCGGCTGAACGTGTTCGTGGCCGCCGCGGTGTTCCTGGCCGCGGTGATCTACCTGATCGCCACCCACCGGCTGACCCGCGAGGACCCCGCCACGGTGTACGGCATCGTGCCCCAGGGCAGGGGTGCGCCGCCGGCCGGGCAGCGCACCGGGGCCGGCGACGACGCGGCGGACGATGCGTCGACCGAGGGGGAAACCACCGGCGGTGACGGGGATCCCGGCGGTGACGGGGATCCCGGCAGGGGCGCAGGACCCGATGGCGGCCCGGGACCCGACGGCGAAGAGGGGCCTGACCCTGGCGCGGAGCCCGACGACGACGCCGCACCGGCGGTGACGGTCCGGCCGGGCGGCAACGGTGGCGATGGTGGCGCCGACCCGACCCCGGGTGCGGACCCGAACGCCGAGAGCCAGGGCGGCCCCGACCGGACCTGATCCGCGGGCCGGTGTCCGCCTGGCGGACGCGGTGAGGGATTGCGGACTGTGATGTTCGCCGCGGGCGGGACCGTCGAGATCGGGCAATTCGGTGCGGTAATGTGAGCGCCACTAGGCCATTGCCGTCCTGGTGACCGGATCGGTCACGACGGCACGACGGCGATCCCGGCACCCTCGTGATGTCCTTCCGGTCGACTCCCCGTGGTTCGTGCTCACCGCCCGCAGCAACGGCGCTGCCGCCGGCGGTCGCGACCGCATCGATCGTCCATCGGGATGTTGCCATGTCGTCTCTCGCGCCGCTCCACGCGCCGTCGCCGGCGCTGTTCTCCGCCGCGCCGGGCCCGCAGGGGCTGTACCACCCGTCCAACGAGCACGACGCGTGCGGCGTCGCCGCCATCGTGGACCTGCACGGCCGGCCGAGCCACGACGTGATCGCCGACGCCATCACGGCACTGCACAACCTGGACCACCGCGGCGCCGCCGGCGCCGACCCCGCCGTCGGTGACGGCGCGGGCATGCTGCTGCAGATCCCGGACGCGCTGCTGCGCGCCGAGTGCGACTTCCCGCTGCCGGAGCGCGACGCTGCCGGCGAGCCGGGACAGGCCTATGCGGTGGGCATCGCGTTCCTGCCGGTGGACCCCGGCCTGCGGGAGCGCGCCAGGGCGCTGATCGCGGCCATCGTCGCGGAGGAGAACCTGCAGCTGCTCGGCTGGAGGGACGTGCCGGTGGAGCCCGTCACCTCCGGTGCGGGGCGGGCCGCGCTCGACGTGATGCCGGCGTTCGAGCAGCTGTTCCTCGCGGCCCCGGAGGCCCCCGCGGACGCCGTCACCCGCGATGGCGCGCCAGCAGGGAGTTCCGTCACCGCCCGCCGCCCGCAGGGCCTTGCCCTGGACCGGCTGGTCTATGCGGCCCGCAAGCGCATCGAGCACGAGACCCTGGCGGCCGGCTGCGGCGCCTACTTCCCCTCGCTGTCGGCCCGCACGCTGGTGTACAAGGGGATGCTGACCACCGGGCAACTCGCCCCGTTCTTCCCGGACCTGACCGACCCACGCACCGTGAGCGCCATCGCCGTGGTGCACTCCCGGTTCTCCACCAACACCTTCCCGGCGTGGCCGCTGGCGCACCCCTACCGGTACATCGCGCACAACGGGGAGATCAACACCATCCGCGGCAACCGCAACCGGATGCGGGCCAGGGAGTCCCTGCTGGCCACCGACGAGATCCCCGGCGATCTGGCCAGGGCGTTCCCGATCTGCACGCCGGACGCCTCCGACTCCGCGACCTTCGACGAGGTCCTCGAACTGCTGCACCTGGCCGGCCGGTCGCTGCCGCACGCGGTCCTGATGATGATTCCCGAGGCGTGGCAGAACAAGACCGACATGGACGACGGCGTCCGGGCGTTCGCCGAGTTCCACGCCTCGCTGATCGAGCCGTGGGACGGCCCGGCGTGCGTGACGTTCACCGACGGCACCCTGCTGGGCGCCGTCCTGGACCGCAACGGGCTGCGCCCCGGACGCTGGTGGCTGACCTCGTCCGGGCGGGTGGTGCTGGCCAGCGAGTCCGGGGTGCTGCCCATCCCGCCGTCCCAGGTGGTACGCCGCGGTCGGCTGCGGCCGGGCCGGATGTTCCTGGTGGACACCGCCTCCGGCCGGATCGTGCCCGACGAGGAGGTCAAGCGGGAACTGGCCGCGCAGCAGCGGTACCGGGACTGGGTGGACGCCGGCCTGCTGCGGCTGCGGAACCTGCCCGATCGGCAGCACGTGGTGCCGGGGCACCTGGCCGTGCTGCGCCGGCAGCAGCTGTTCGGCTACACCGAGGAGGAGCTGCGCATCCTGCTGACCCCGATGGCGGCGGCAGGCGCCGAGGGCACCGGATCCATGGGAGATGACACCCCGCAGGCGGCGCTGTCGAACCGGCCCCGCATGATCTTCGACTACTTCACCCAGCTGTTCGCGCAGGTCACCAACCCGCCGCTGGACGCCGTGCGGGAGGCCGTCGTCACCTCCATGACCAGCGTCGTCGGCCCGGAGCAGAACCTGCTGGAGGCCTCCCCGGCGTCCTGCCGGCAGATCCTGCTGCCCTCGCCGATCCTGGACAACGACGAGCTCGCCAAGCTGGTGGGCATCAACGACGACGGCGACCTGCCCGGCTACGCCGCCGCGGTCATCGCCGGGCACTACCGGGTCGCCGGCGGGGGTGCTGCGCTCGCGGCCGCCATCGAGCGGGTGCGCGCCGAGGTGGACGAGGCGATCGCCTGCGGTGCCGGCACCATCGTGCTCACCGACCGGGACTCCGACGCCGACCACGCGCCGATCCCGTCGCTGCTGCTCACCTCCGCGGTGCACCAGCACCTGATCCGGGTGAAGGCCCGCACCAAGGTCGCGCTGGTGGTGGAGAGCGGGGATGCCCGCGAGGTGCACCACATGGCGTTGCTGCTGGGCTACGGTGCCGGCGCCGTGAACCCGTACCTGGCGCTGGAGACCGTGGAGGACATGGCGGAATCCGGCCTGCTGGGCGAGGTCTCCCCGTCCGATGCGATCGCCAACCTGCTGCACGCGCTGACCAAGGGCGTGCTGAAGGTGATGAGCAAGATGGGCATCTCCACCATCGGCTCCTACCGGTGCGCGCAGGTGTTCGCCTGCTTCGGTCTGGACCAGCAGGTGCTGGATGAGTACTTCACCGGCACCGTCACCCGCACCGGCGGCATCGGTCTGGCACGGATCGCCGCCGACGTCGCCGCCCGGCACGCCCTGGCGTTCACCCCGAACCCGACCGCGCTGGAGCACCGCGGGCTGGAGGTCGGCGGGCAGTACCAGTGGCGCCGCGAGGGCGAACTGCACCTGTTCAACCCCGAGACCGTGTACCTGCTGCAGCATTCCACCCGCTCCAAGCAGGAGTCGGTTTTCCGCCGCTACACCGACGCGGTGGACGCGGCCTGCCGCGACGGGGCCACGCTGCGCGGGCTGTTCGAGTTGCGAGTCGGGGTGCGGCCCGTGGTTCCGCTGGAGGAGGTGGAGCCCGCCTCGGAGATCGTCCGGCGATTCGTGACGGGGGCCATGTCCTACGGCTCGATCTCCGCGGAGGCGCACCAGACGCTGGCCATCGCCATGAACAACCTGGGCGGCAAGTCCAACACCGGCGAGGGCGGCGAGGACGTGGAGCGGCTGCTGGACCCGCGCCGGCGCTCGTTCATCAAGCAGGTCGCATCCGGGCGGTTCGGCGTGACCAGCGCCTACCTGGTGAACGCCGGCGAGATCCAGATCAAGATGGCCCAGGGCGCGAAACCCGGTGAGGGCGGCCAGCTTCCGGGGCCGAAGGTGTATCCGTGGATCGCGGCGACCAGGCATGCCACGCCCGGGGTGGGGCTGATCTCGCCGCCGCCGCACCACGACATCTACTCCATCGAGG
>JBIQML010000263.1:0-6586 GCA_044463405.1 Nakamurella lactea
GCCGTCAGCGCGCGGCGTGGGGGCGCCGACCAGGATCGCCGCGCAGGCGGCGCGCACCGCGTCGACCCGGTCCAGGTCCTGCGCGTTGGACAGGGTGAGCCTGCCGCCGGCCGCGGTCCCGATGTAGCCGTCCATCGAGATGCTGCAGCTCAACACCGTGTAGGGCAACCCGTCCCGGGCCCCGGCCGCGCTAGCCGTGCCGCGGGTGCCGGCCGTGCCGCGCGCACCGCGGGTGCCGGCCGTGCCGCCAGTGCCGCCGGTGCCGTCGGTCCCGTCCGTGCCATTCGTGGCCCACCGGAGATCACCGTCCAAACCGCACCCCCCTCCGGGTCAGCAGTACCGCGACGCCCGGCAGTACCGCGATTAACGACAGCAGCGCATAGACCACGGAGACGCTCAATCCCTGCGCGGCGCCGAGACCGGCCGCGGCGAACGCCCACGCCGCCGCGCCCTCTCGGGGGCCCCACCCCGCCACGTTCACCGGCAGTGCCGCCACCACCAGCACCACCATCGTCAAGGGGACCAACGGCAGCAGGGGCATGGTCGGGTCGACGCTCCGGGCGGCCAGCAGGAACACCATCACGTGCCCACCCAGCGCCCCCACGGATGCCAGCGCGATCCGGATCCGCGCCCCCGGCACGCCGGCGATGGCCCGCCAGTCCGCCGCCACGGCCCGCCACGCGCGACGGGCCCACCGGCGTCGCCCGTCACCGTCGGGCGGCGCACCCCTGCGGCCACCGGTCCGGACGGCCGCCACGAGCACCAGCAGCACCGCCACCAGGATTCCGGCGCCGGCCGCGGCCGGCGGCCGCAGCGCCCACGGCCACGTGACGATCACCGCAGCGGCCAGCGCGACCTGAACGAGCTGACCCAGCAGGCGTTCCCAGGCCACCGCTCTCAGGCAACGCCCGAGCGGATACTCACCGCTGCCGTGCACCAGACCGCGATGCACGTCGCCCAGAACCCCACCGGGCAGCGTGGCATTGAGGAGCTGAGACCCGTAGTAGGCACGCACCGCCGCACCGAGTCCGATCGGGACTCCCAGCCCGAGCGTGACCTGCCGCCAGCGGTAGGCGGCACACAGCGTGCTCCCCGCCGTCACCGCCCCGGCGGCGAGCACCAGCGGAACGCTCAGGCTGGTCAGCGCGGTCAGGAACGGGCCGCCGCCGAAGCGGACGGCCAGGACGGCGAGCACGGCCCCGCCGACGGACACCTGCACGGCGACGCGCAGGTGAGCGCGCCATCGCGCCGACAGGCGGCGCGAGAGCGATTCTGCGCCAGGAAGTCTCACCGTGACCGGGATGGGGACCACCTCCCCGCGCCGGGCGTGGGCACTGCGGGCACTGCAGCCACTGCGGGCACTGTTGGCACCGTGGGCGCCGGTGCCGGGTCGGTGCCCGCCGGCTCTGATCGCCGCGCGGCGCGGAGCGCGGCCGCCACCCGCCGCACCGTCCGATCCCACCCGGGTTGCTCGCGTCGTCGGGCCCGTGCGGCGGCACGAAGCCGGTCCCGCAGCGATCCGTCGGACAGCCAGCAACGCAGCGCCCGCTCCAGCGCGACCGGGTCGCCGGGCGGCACCAGCATCCCGGGACGCGTGCCGTCGGGGGCCCGGCCCAGCGCCTCCGGGATTCCTCCGACATCCGAGGCCAGCACGGGTATTCCGCGGGCGAGCGCCTCGGTGATCACCATGCCCCAGGTCTCGGTCCGGGACGGCACCACCAGCAGGTCTGTGTCCGCGTACAGGCGGTCCAAGGCCGCGCGGTCGAGCGGCCCGACCAGGCGCATCCTTCCGACCAGGCCGGTCGAACGAACCAGACGGCCCAGTTCCCGCGCGAAACCGGGTTCGACCTCCAGCGAGCCGGCGCCGGTGCACCGCCAGGCGTCACCGGGCGCACCGTCGAGCGAGTCGAGCGAGTCGAACGGGTCGGCCGAGTCGAGCGGGTCGGCCGAGTCGAGCGGACCGGGCCCTCGGAGCCCTTCGAGCGCCGCCAGCAGCACGTCGTGCCCCTTCGGCAGGGTCACCGCGGCCACGCACAGCAGCCGAGCGCCGGTCGGGGACGGGCGGGTCGCCGGAGCGGGATCGGTGCCCGGAGTGGCCACCCACGTCCGCTCGGCGGGCACCCCATACCTGCCGGCCAGCAGCCGCCGGGTCCACTCGCTGGTCGCCACCACACCCGAGACCGCCTGCAGCATCACGCGTTCGGAGCCGGCCAGCTCCGGCCATCCGGGGCCCAGCGGCATGTGCACCAGCGTCACCACCGGCGAGCGCGCCGCGGCGGCCGCCACCAGATCACCGGCCGCGGACGCGATCAGCCCGTCGATCAGGACCGCAGCGCCGGCACCGGCCGCCTCCAGCGCCCCCGCCAGCGAGCGCCGCGCGGCGGCATCGGGGTTCGGCCAGGGTCCCGTCACCGCCGTCTCGTCGACCCGCCAGCCGCTGGCCCGCAGCCCGTCGAGAACCCTGCGGTCGTACCGGTTCCCACCGCTGGGCCGGCCGGGATCGTCGATGCCGACGGGGACGATCGCGGTGACCGCCGGCACCGTCACGACGAGTCCAACCGTCGGCGGTAGCTCGCCCAGGCGACCGGCGACTCCTGCAGGGTCACCGTCAGCTCGGACAGGCTCCCCGCCGGGCCAAGCGCGCCGGCAAAGACCCGTTCGGCCAGCCGGTCGGCGATGTCCTTGGCCAGCACCTCGGTGGTGGTGTTCCGCCCGGCGAATCCCGGGTCGTCGTCCAGGTTGCGCCGGTCCATGGCATCCAGCACGCGGCGCAGTTCCCGCCCGGCGGCGGCGATGTCCAGCAGGATCCCGTCACCGTCCAGGGCCTCCCCGGAGAACGCCGCCTGCACCACGTAGGTGGCGCCGTGCAGATTCTGCGACGGGCCGAATACCTCGCCGCGCAGGCTGTGCGCGATCATCATGTGGTCGGAGACGGTGACGGTGTACATCGCGCTCAGCCCCGTTCGGGATAGTCGATGGTGTGGCACAGCGCCGGAAGGCTCCCGTCGGCGAGCCGGCGCATCACCTCGGGCATCTCGTCGAACCGCGACGACCCGCTCAGCAGCGCGTCGAAGGCGCTGTCCCGCAACAGGTCCAGCGCCAGCGCGAGGCGCTGCCGGGTGCTGCGGCGGGGAGCTCGGGCCGGGGCGACGGTGCCGACCTGGCTGGCCACGATGCCCAGCCGGGAGGAGTGGAACCGGCCGCCCAGCGACACCGTCACCGGCCGGTCGCCGTACCAGCTGAGCTCGATCACCCTGCCCTCCGGACCGAGCGCGTCGATCGCGGCCTGCAGCCCCGCCGCGCTGCCGCTGGTGTGCACGGCCAGGTCGCACCCGCCCGGCAGCTGATCCGGACCGGCGAAGGGCACCCCGAGCCGGTTCGCGACCCTCCCGCGGGACGCGTCGCTGTCGACCAGCGTCACCGCGACAGCCGGGATGCCCGCCAGCAGCCGGGCGACCGCGCAACCGACCATGCCGGCGCCGACCACCACCACCCGGTCGCCGATCCGCGGCGCGGCATCCCACAGCGCGTTGACGGCCGTCTCCACGGTGCCGGCCAGCACGGCACGGCGGGGCGGCACGCCGGACGGCACCTCGCACACCGCGGCGGCCGGCACCACGTACGCGCTCTGGTGCGGGTACAGGCAGAACACGGTCCGACCCCGCAGCGCCGCCTCGCCGCCCTCCACCCGGCCCACGCTGAGGTAGCCGTACTTGACCGGTCCGGGGAACTCGCCCTCCTGGAAGGGGGCGCGCATCACCGTGCGCTGGTCGACCGGAACGCCGCCACGGAACACCAGCGTCTCGGTGCCCCGGCTGACGCCCGTGTGCAGCGTGCGCACCAGCACTTCCTCCGGACCGGGGTCGGCAAGCGGGGAGGCGCGGATCTCGCCGCGGCCGGGCTCGACGATCCAGAAGGCGCGCGCGTCGCCGGACAACGGCTGCTCCTTCCGACCCTCGCTGCCGCCGGGCAGGTCGCCGGGTAGATCACCAGGGGTGAACCGAAGCCCGCCGGGCAGCGTTCACCCTTGTACCCGGAGCCAACGTTCGACAAGCGCCGCTGGTTCACCGCGCAGACCGGAGTCCGTCATGGATGGAGCCCAGCCGCCGCCGGCGGATGCTCCGCCCGCGCGCCGTGCGCGGGCCTGGCTGCGGGTTGCGCTCATCGTGCTGAGCGCGATCGCGATCTGGTTGGCGCTGGCCATTCCGGTCAACCTGGATCGAACCGGGCCGATCGGTCTGGTGCGGCTTCCGGTGGAGTTGCTGGTGATCCTGGCGCTGGCCCTGGTGCTGCCGCGGCGGGCGATGCGGGTGGTCGCCATCGTGGCCGGCGTGCTGTTCGGCGCCCTGGTGGTGCTCAAGGGGCTGAACATCGGCTTCGACGCGGTGTTCGACCGCCGGTTCGACGTGCTCAACGACTGGTACTACCTGGGGCCCGCGGTGGGCGTGCTGGACGACTCCGCCGGCCGCGGGTGGGCGGTGCTGGCCGTGATCGGGGCCGTCATCCTGACCCTCGTGCTGCTGGCGGCGCTGCCGATGGCGCTGTTGTCCGTCACCGGCGCGGCCGCCCGGCATCGCCGCCGTGGGCTGGCGGTGCTGGTCGCCCTGGCCGTGGTGTGGGCGGTCTGCGCGCTGGCAGGCATCCGCCCCGCGCTGAGCGTGCCGGTGGCCGCCACGAACACCAGCCGGCTGGCGTGGGGCACCATCGACCAGATCCGCGCCGACGCCGGGGACCGCGGGGTGTTCGCCAGGGACATCGCCGTCGACCGCTACGCCTCGGCGCCCGGTTCGGACCTGCTGGCCGGGCTGCGCGGCAAGGACGTCCTGCTGGTCTTCGTGGAGAGCTACGGCCGGGTCGCGCTGGACGACCCGAAGATCGCCCGCATCGTGCGACCGGCCCTGGACACCGCCCAGCGTCAACTCACCGCCGCCGGGGTGCAGGCGCGCAGCGGATACCTGGTCTCGCCCACGTTCGGCGGGGGTAGCTGGCTGGCGCACTCCTCGGTGCAATCCGGGCTCTGGGTGGACAGCCAGCAGCGCTACGACCAGTTGCTCAGCAGCCACCGGCTCACCCTGACCCGGGCGTTCACCCGGGCCGGCTGGGACACCTTCACAGACATCCCGCAGATGACCGGCAGGTGGCCGACCGGCCAGCCGTTCTACGGGTTCGACACCCTCTACACCGCCGACGATCTGGGCTACCAGGGCCCCCGATACGGCTACGCGATGATGCCCGACCAGTTCATCCTGCGCTCCTTCCAGCAGCGGGCGCTTCGCCCCGGTCACCGGCCGGTGATGGCCGAGATCGACCTGCTGTCCAGCCACGCCCCCTGGGTGGCGCCACCGCCGCTGCTGCCCTGGGCCAGCGTCGGCGACGGCTCCATCTTCCGCACGCCGGCCGGCACCGCCAGCGGCGATCCGTCCGGGGGCGTCCGCGCCCGCTACGCCCGCACCATCGCCTACAGCCTGCGCACGCTCGCCTCCTTCGCGGCCACCAGCGACGACCCGAACCTGGTGATCCTGGCGATGGGCGACCACCAGCCGCACACCTCCGTGTCCGGGCCCGACGCGGACCACCAGGTGCCGGTGATGCTGATCACCCGGGACGCGTCGGTGCTCGATCGCGTCGCCGGCTGGGGCTGGACCCCTGGCCTGCAACCCGGACCGGACGCGCCGGTGTGGCGCATGGACGCTGTCCGGGACAGAATTCTGTCCACCTTCGGGTCGGGCACAGGACGGTGACGGGCACCACCGCACACCCGCGGACGGGACCGCCACCCGGATCGAAGGAGTTGTCATGACGCTACGGATCATCGGAGCACTCGCCGCGCTGGTGTCCGCCGGGATTCACCTCTGGGAGTACTTCGGCAACGGCTACGACCAGACCGGGGTCGGCGTGCCGTTCCTGATCAACGGCTTCGGCGGGATCGTCATCGTGGTCCTGCTGCTGACCTGGCGACACTGGATACCGCTGCTGCTGTTGCTCGGCTTCGGGGTGCTCACGCTGGCCGGGTACATCGTGTCGGCGACGGTCGGCCTGCTGGGCGTCACGGAGACCTGGGACAACGTCGCCGGCTGGATCTCCATGATCGTGGAGGCCGTCGCGATCGTGGTGGCGCTGCTGGCCGCCGCGGGCGAGGGTTACCTCGCGCGGCACGGGGCGCACAGCCTTCCGGGCGGTGTCCGATAGGCTCGGGTGTTCGTACGGCCCGTCACCGCCACCTGCGGGAAGCGGTCCGTGCCGCCCGGGCCGAACCGCATCGCACCGCGGTGTGCCAGGCCGCCCGTTGCCCGTGACCCGCGGGACCGAGAAGCACGATCAGGAGTACCACCGTGGCCGCCGACCGTCTCGACGCTGTCGTCTCCCTGGCCAAGCGCCGGGGCTTCGTGTTCCAGGCCGGCGAGATCTACGGCGGTTCCCGCTCCGCGTGGGACTACGGCCCGCTCGGCGTGGAGCTCAAGGAGAACATCAAGCGGCAGTGGTGGAACGCCGTGGTACGCGGCCGGGACGACGTGGTCGGCATCGACTCCTCGATCATCCTGCCCCGGCAGGTGTGGGTGGCCTCCGGCCACGTGAAGGCGTTCAC
>JBIQML010000264.1:0-6574 GCA_044463405.1 Nakamurella lactea
CCCTGCTCGTCCCGCACCGCCAGGTCGCCGGAGTGGAACCAGCCGCCGGAGAACGCCTCCGCGGTCGCCTCCGGGTTGCCCCAGTACCCGGTGAGCAGTTGCGGGGACCGGTACACCACCTCCCCCGGCGCCCCCGCCGGGACGTCGTCACCGTTGTCGTCCACGCAGCGTGCCTGCACGAACAGCACCGGTCTCCCGGCGGACGCCGGCCGCTCGGCGTGCTCCTCCGGGCGCAGCACCGTTGCCAGCGGCCCGATCTCGCTCTGCCCGAAGCAGTTGTACACGCCCAGCCCCGGCAGCCGCTGCTGCAGCCGCTCCAGCACCGGGCCCGGCATGATGGACGCCCCGTAGTAGGCGCGGCGCAGGCCGTCCAGCGTCCTGGTGGCGAAGCCGGGGTGGTTGGTCAGCGCCACCCACACGGTCGGCGCGGCGAAGAACGAGTCGCAGCCGCCGTTCTCGATCGCGTCGAACACCGCGTCGGCCGCCGGCGCCTCCAGCAGGATGTTGCGGGCGCCGATCGCCAGCCACGGCATCATGAAAACGTGCATCTGCGCCGAGTGGTACAGCGGCAGGGCGTGCAGCATCGTCTGGTCCGGCGCGGCGTCCAGCGCGGTCAGGCAGGACAGGTACTCGTGCACCAGCGCGCGGTGCGTCATCATGGCGCCCTTGGGCAGCGAGGTGGTGCCCGAGGTGTACAGCAACTGCGCCAGGTCGGTGTCCGTGACGTCGGGCAGCGTGGCGCCGGCGGGGATGCCGTCGCCGGTGAGCATCGCCGCCAGGAACGAGTCGTCGGTGTCCCGCAGCGGCACGATCCGGATTCCGGTCGGGGCGCCCTCGATGCTCAGCGCGGACTCCAGTTGCACCGTCAAGCCCGGGTCGGCCAGCACGACGGTGCTGCCGGACTGGCCGAGGATGTAGCCGAGGTCTGAGCCGGTGAGGTTGTAGTTCACCGGGACGTGCACCAGCCCGGACCGGCAGCAGCCCAGCCAGGCCAGCAGGAAGGCGTCGGAGTTCTTGCCGTAGGCGGCGATCCGATCGCCCGGCTGCAGGCCGAGCCCGAGCAGGTAGTGCGCGGCCCTGGTGGCGGTGGCGTCCAGCTCGGCGTAGCTCCACTCCCGGTCGCCGAAGCGCAGCGCGAGCCGGTCCGGGTACCGGGCAGCGGACCGCTCGACGAGGGCGCCGATGGTGCTGGGCTGCGCGGGGGCGGACGGCGTGGCTGAGCTCATCAGGTCACTGTGCCGCCGCCGGGTTCGCCGCGCAAGCCGGGGCGATCACCCCCGGTCCGCCGGGCCGGTTCCGCCCGAGCGCGCGATCACCCGAACCGGGGCGGGCGGCGCTGCAGGAACGCCGAGACCCCCTCCCGGCCCTCGGGAGTGCCGGCGCCGAAGGACACGGCGTCGGTCTCGGCGATCAGCTGCGCGGGCAGGTCGGAACCCGGCGACCGGGCGAGCAGCCGCTTGATCCGGCCGAACGCGCCGGCCGGGCCGCTGGCGATGGTCCGGGCCAGTTCGGTTGCCGCCGACCGGACCTCGCCGTCCGGCACCAGCCGGTGCAGCAGGCCCAACGCGAGGGCCTGCGGGGCCTCGAGCACCCGGTCGGTGTACAGGATCTCCCGGGCCCGGCCGGCGCCGACGATCCGCGGCAGGGTCCAGGTCAGGCCGCCGTCGGGTGAGAAGCCGAGCGACGGGTAGCCGGGCCGCAGCCGGGTGGATTCACCGCCGACCGCCAGGTCGCACTGGCAGACCAGGCTCATGCCCGCGCCGGCCGCCCAGCCGTTCACCGCGGCGACGACCACCACGGGGGCGGCCGCCATCGCCAGCAGGCAGGCGTGCAGCGTCTCGGCCTGCCGGCGCACCTCCGCCGTCGGGTCGTCGGCGGCGCCGAAGGCGACGACATTGCCGCCGGTGCAGAAGTTCCTGTGCTCGCTGATCAGCAGCACGGCACGCACCGGCGCCCCGTGGTCACTGCCGCTGCCGGACGCATTGCCGGGAACCTCGCCCACCCCGCGATCCCCGTCACCGCCGAATCGCCCCTCCAGCTCCCGGCGGAGCGCCTGAAGGCCCGGCTCGCACAGGCTGCCGCCGGCATCGGTGGTCGCCACCACCGCGGTCAGCACCCCGGCCCGCACGGACAGGTACGGCGAGTCGGTCTCGCGGCGTTCGGTCACGGCCCTCAGCCTCCCCTGGGCGATCGGTCGGCCAGCGACTGCAGGTCGTCCAGGGACGCGCCGCACATCGCGGTCACCTCCGTGCCGTCCAGGGCACCGGAGCGCAGCCCACGAAGCAGGAAGTCGGGCAGCGGCGCCCCGGTGGCCGGCTCGTCCAGCCCCCCGCCGGACTGCCGGGCCAGGTAGGCCTCCACGCGCGCGCCGGCGGCGGGCGCCCCGGACCGGTAGAAGTCGTAGGTGGCCAGGTACCGGGTGACCAGCTGCCCGGGATGCAGGTCCCATCCCTGGTAGATGCCCCGGTCCAGGGACCGGCGGACCAGCCGGGCGTGCAGCGCCCAGGCGGCCCGCACCTCGTCGGGCCCGCCGGTCGGCAGCATGTTGGTGGATCCGTCCGAGACGGGCACGCCGGTGCCGGCCGCGGCCACCTGCATCACCGCCTTGGCGTGGTCGGCGGCCGGGTGGTCCATGCGTTGCTGGAACGCGGCGATGCCCAGCGCGGCGCTGTAGTCGTAGGTGCCGTAGTGCAGCCCGGAGCACCGGCCGTCCGCGGCGTGGATCATCCGGGCGACAGTGGCGGTGCCGTCGGCGCCCAGGATGGCCTGCGGCGTCTCGATCTGCAGCTCGAACCGCAGCGTGCCGGCCGGGATCCGGTGCCCGCGTTCCAGGTCCTGGCAGATGCCGACCATCGCCGTCACCTGGTCGGCGGAGGTCACCTTCGGCAGGGTCAGCCGCAGGCCCGGCGGGACGGACCCGGCCGCGTGCAGCAGCGCCGCCAGGAACACGTCCAGGGTGCGCAGGCCGCGGCGCCGGGTGCCCGCCTCGAGTGACTTGAAGCGGATGCCGGCCCAGGCGGGGGCCGTGCCCTCGTGCCAGTCGGCGGCCAGCTCCCGGGCGGCCCGTTCGGCGTCGGCGTCCTCGGTCTGGTCGCCGGGATGGCCGTAGCCGTCCTCGAAGTCGATGCGCAGGTCCTCGATCGGGCTGGTGGTCAGCTTGCGCAGCACCAGGTCCCACACGGTACGCACCCGCGGCGGCGGCAGGCCCGTCGCCTCGGCCAGCGCCGCCGCGTCCGGCGCGGCATCCCGCAGCGCCTGCATCGCGCGGGCGCCCCACTCCGGGGCGGCGCCGGCGTGGTAGTCGCCGGCCGGCAGGTAGACGGTGTGCACCGGCTGGGCCGGCTCCTGCACGCCGGGGTAGCCGCGCTCCAGGGCGGCGTCCGCGGCGGCCAGCCGCGCGTCGACCCGATCCAGCGCCGCCTCGTCCAGCACGGTGCGCATCCTCATCCGATCAGGATCCGGTAGGCGGGCAGGGTGAGGAACTCGGCGAAATCGTCGGCCAGCGCGACGGTGTCGAACAACGACACCGCGTCGTCCAGGTGCGCGGCCACCGGTGAGTTCCCGAGCTCGTCGCGGAACACCCGCGCCTGGTCGGTGATCACCGACCGGACCAGCCCGGGCGTCACGGTCTCGCCGTCGTCCAGCGTCACGCCGGCGTGCACCCATTGCCACACCTGGGACCGGGAGATCTCCGCGGTGGCCGCGTCCTCCATCAGGTTGAAGATGCCGGCCGCGCCGTTGCCGGACAGCCACGCGGTGATGTACCGGATGCCGACGGCGACCGCGTTGTCCAGCCCGGCCCGGGTCGCCGATCCGGGTGTGGCGGCGACGTTCAGCAGGTCGGCGGCGGTGATGTGCACCTCGGGGCGCAGCCGGTCCACCTGGTTCGGCCGGTCCCCCAGCTTGTCGGCGAACACCTCGGCGCACACCGGGACCAGATCCGGGTGCGCCACCCAGGATCCGTCGAACCCGTCACCGGCCTCCCGCTCCTTGTCCGCCCGCACCTTCGCCAGCGCCGACGCGTTCAACTCGGCGTCCCGCCGGCTCGGGATGAACGCCGCCATCCCGCCCATCGCGAACGCGCCCCGCCGGTGGCAGGTGGACACCAGCAGGTCGGTGTAGGCCCGCATGAACGGCGCCGTCATCGTCACCTGGTTCCGGTCCGGCAGCACGAAGGCGGGGCCGGCGTCCCGGAAGGTCTTGATGATGGAGAACAGGTAGTCCCACCGTCCCGCGTTCAGCCCGGAGGCGTGATCGCGTAGCTCGTAGAGGATCTCGTCCATCTCGAAGGCGGCGGTGATGGTCTCGATCAGCACCGTCGCGCGCACCGATCCGTGCGGGATGCCCAGCGCCGCCTCCGCGTGGGTGAACACGTCGTTCCACAGCCGCGCCTCCCGATGCGACTGCATCTTGGGCAGGTAGAAGAACGGGCCCCGCCCGGTGCGCACCAGTTCGGCGGCGTTGTGGAAGAAGAACAGCCCGAAGTCCACGAACGCGCCGGCCACCTCCTCGCCGTCCACCCGGACGTGCGCCTCCGTCAGGTGCCAGCCCCGGGGTCGCGGCAGGATCACCGGCAGCGTCGCGTCGGTGCGTACGGCGTAGTGCTTACCCTCCGGTGACGTGTACTCCAGCGCGCCCCGGATCGCCCGGGACAGGCTGACCTGGCCGCCGACCATGTTGTCCCAGGTGGGTGAGTTCGCGTCCTCGAAGTCGGCCAGCCAGACGTTCGCGCCGGAGTTCAGCGCGTTGATGGCCATCTTCGCGTCGGTCGGCCCGGTGATCTCCACCCGCCGGTTCGCCAGTGCCGCCGGGTTCGGCGCGACGGTCCAGCCGCCGGCGCGGACCTGGGCCGTCTCCGGCAGGAAGTCCAGCGAGGCACCCGCGGCGATCTCCGCCCTGCGGCGGTCTCTGGCCGCGAGCAGTTCCGCGCGCCGAGGGCCGAACGTGCGGTGCAGGTCGGCGACGAACGCCACCGCGTCGTCGGTCAGGATCGTGTCGGCGCCGTCCAGGTCACTGGTGGTCACGTCGATATCGGTCATGGTCGAATCCCTTCTCCGGTGCCGGAACGTCTCACTCGTCGGTGCGATGTCGGATCCTCGAGCGGCGCCGTCATCGCGGCGTTGGCTCGGCACGCTGGGTGCCGGCAGGGGCATCGGCGGCGGCGACGAGGGTGGCCGTCGGCGCCGCGTCCTGCCAGCGCCGCCATAGCGCCTGCCGGCCGGCGTCGTCCAGGTCACCGTGCACCCGCAGCCGCGCCATGCCGCCGTCGGGGTACACGTCCACCCGGACGTGGGTGGCGGCCCGATCGCCGGCGATCGGGATCAGGTGCCGGGTATCGGGCAGCAGCGGGCGCCGGGCGATCAGGTCGAACCACGCGTCCGGATCCGCCGGATCCGCCGCCCGGGCGTCGATCCCGGTCACCCGGGCCTCGGCGGGGGCGTTGCCCACGAAGTAGGAGGTGTCCAGTTCGATCCGCCGCGGCACGCCGGGCGCCGCCAGCGCCACGATCACGTAGTCGTTGCCGCCGCCGCGGCGCCGGGCGTTCTCCCAGCCCTCCCCCATGGTGCGGGCCCGGTCCGGCATCAGCAGCCGGGACGGCGAGCCGTAGAAGGCGTTCGAGCAGTCCGTGACCACCGCGCCGTTCTCCGCGGCGGCCAGGTCGACGGTGCCGGTCAGCAGCGCCGGGTCCGGGATCACGCGTCCCAGCACGCGCAGCCGGGCCACCCCGCCGTCCGGGTAGATGGACAGCCGCACGTGCGTGTAGCGGTGCGGGTCGGTGACGGGGAACTCGGTGACGGTGTCGCCGGCGATCGGCGAGCGCGGCACCAGGGTGTGCCACGGCGGCTTCTCCCAGGCGTGGTCCGTCATCTCGTGCGCATCCGGGAAACCCTCCGCGGCAAGGCCTTCCACGGAGATCTCCGGCGGGTAGTTGCCGGCGAAGAACGCGGTGTCCACCAGCACCCGCTCGATCACGCCGGCGGCGCCCAGCCGGATGATCGCGGCGTCGTGGCCGGGGCGTCGGCGACGTCGGGACTCCCAGCCGTCGTACACCTTCCCCTTGCCGGAGAACGCCGCCGGATCGAAGCTCGGTGGCGCCGGGTTGATCAGGTTCTCCCGCGGGGCGAACAGCTCGTCGGAGGCCCACATCACCGAGCCGCCCAGCGCCCGGGAGGCCAGGTCGATCGGCGGCGACGCCGCCGGTTCGGTGGGCGTGCCGGGCTCCGTCATCGCACCTCCCTGGTCAGCAGCCTGCCGGCGGGCTCCTCGGTGGTCGGCCGGCCGTCCAGCAGTACCTGCCGCACCGCCCCGTACACCATCTGCCCGTTGTAGGGGGTCAGGTAGTGCCGCTGGCGCAACTCGCCGGGCTGCACGCGATGCTCCTCCTCGGGGGCGAAGACCACCAGATCGGCGTCGGCGCCCGCCTCGATCCTGCCCTTGCCGGCCAGCCGGGCGATATCGGCGGGGCCGGCGGACATCCACCGCACCACCTCGGAGAGCGGCACCCCGCGCCGGCGGGCGGCCGTCCACAGCACCGGCAGCCCGAGCTGCACCGAGGAGATGCCGCCCCAGGCCG
>JBIQML010000265.1:0-6572 GCA_044463405.1 Nakamurella lactea
CCGGCTCGGGAATCACCATCGCCTGGGAGCAGCGGATGCAGATGATGGCGGTCGGCGAATTCGGCTCCCCGCAGTGCGGGCACGCCACGGATGCCGTGGCCGCCCTGCCCACCGTGCCGGGCAGCCGCCGCAACGACGCACCGGTCTCGTCGGTGGACAGCGGCACCACGGCCTCGCGCGCCCAGAACAGCGGGAAGTCGCATTTCGTGCAGAAGTCCTCGGCGCGGCGCTGGGCCGGGTCGATCATGGCGCTCTCCCCGCACTCCGGGCAGGTGATCCACTCCCCGGACGCAGATGCTGCCGGGCGCGCGGGCACCATGGTCGCGACGCCGCCCAGCGTCGCCGCGCCGCCGGCGCCCTCCGGCGCGTCGGACCGCCGGTGCTGACCGGGAAGTGGACCGACCGGGGGACCGGCGGGGTACTGCATCGCGGGCGGGATCGGCAGGTCACCGACCATGGGGCCGCCCGGACCGACCACCGCACCGGGCGGCTCGTCGCTGGCCACCGGCTTCGCAGGACCGTCGACGGCGGGATCGGCGTCCGGCTCCGGCCGCAGTTGCCGCAGGTGCGCCAGATCCTGCTCGGCACGCTCGGAGTCACGCTGCGAATGCTTCATGGTCTCGCCCTCTGCTCACGGGTCGTGGGTGCCAGGACGCGCGATGGCGCATCACCACGCCTATGACCCCTGGACATCACTTCTCCTCCTCGGTGCACAGCACCCGCCGGCCCATCACGAACAACTCGGCCCGCACGTGCGCCGGGACCTCGTCACGAATCAGCGCGACGAACTCGTCCTCGGACAGGTGCCCGGTCCCCTGCACCCGCATCCGCACCCAGGCGACGTCGTCGGGGGCCTCGCCCTCGATCCACACCCCGCCTCCGTCGGTGACCTCCACCGGACCGCCGGAGAGCATCTCGAGGTAGCCCTCCAGCCCCCGCCGGGTGCCGCGGAACGCCAACGCCTTCGCCGAACTGCGCAGGATCAGCCGCTGCAGATCCTCCGGCAGCGACTCGTCGACCGTCTGCACGCCGATCCAGGACGCCAGGTGTCCGAGCATCGGGACGGGCGTCACGGTCGCGTCCGGGACGTGCTCGACCTGGTCGGCACCGTCCATCAGGGTTTCGGCCAGTTCCTGGAACAGCGAGACGAAGCGCACGAAGAAGTCGCTGCCGAGCATGCCGACCGGCAACTGGTTCACCAGCCACTGGGGATGCCGTCGCGGCTTGCTCACCCGAGCGTCACGCCGGACCGGCGCCGTGGGTCGGGAATCGACGACCTCGCCCGTGCCCGGAAGAACGGCGGGCGTCGCCGCGCGCACCACCAGTTGGCTGCCCGGCGGCGTCTCCGCTCGCCCGCCGTCGGCGGCCCCGTCACCGGCTCCCCCGACACCCGCGGCGCCACCGACGATCGCGCCCGCGGGATCGACCGGATCCCCGCTGCCGGCGCGCGGCTCGCCAGTCTGTTCCGTCACCGAACCACCACTCGATGCGGTCCGGACAGGAACAGCGACTGCGAGTCCAGCCGGATGGAGTCCCGGCCACCGCCGATCCTGGAGCCGCTCCGCAGGTCGTACTCGTACAGCAGCACCTCGTCGACCCGGTCGATGCCCTCCACCGACTCCAGTAGCTGCGTGACCGTCGCGGCGTTCAGGTCGGCGTCGAACAGCCAGCCGGTTCCGTCCGCCCCGCCGGTGAGCGGGTGGATGTAGGTGGTGAGCGCCGACACGGCACGCTGCCGGATCAGCGCCAGCGGCCGGCCGGCGGGTGCGTGCACCAGTGCGGCCACCGAGACACCCTGGTAGTAGGGGGTTCCCACCTCGATGGAGGTGCCGACCAGCCGGTGCGCGTCCAGGTGGTCGAAGATCCGGCGCATCAGCGGCGCGGAGAGCGCGAAGTCGTCCAGCTGGTGCAGACGCGGGTCGGTGCGCACCTGCGGCACCACCAGCACCCGCACCGGCTTGCGCCCATCCGTCGAGGGCAGGCAGCGGGCGCGCGCCACCTCGATGGACGACTCGAGGGTGAGCCGCTCGAAATCCTTGGCGGTGACGGCACGCTGACCGGTGCGCAGCGTCAGCGGGCCGCGCACCTTCGCCTCCGACACGGTCTCCGGGTCGACGCCGCCGGTCGCCTGCCGCAGGTTCACCGCGGACGCCACGTAGGGCACCGCGGACCGCAGCACGGTCAGCGTGCGCGCCCCGACGTTGCCGGCGGCCCCGCCACCCGTGCGGTACCCGGCAACGGCGATCTCCGCGCCGTCCCGCGGGATCCGGCCGTGCTGCCGGATCGACCCGTCCGGGTAGCGGATCCGCGGCCCGAAGCTGACGACGCCGCTGGAGGAGTTCCACACGAAGTGGTTGTCCGTCGGCCCGGAGCGCGAGAAGTCCTCCACCTCGGTCCATTCCACCGTGCTGCCGGCATCGGTCACCCGGATGGTCTCGCCGGTGCGTCGCGGCAGGACCGGCCAGTGCGAGACCCGGAACTCCTGGCCGGGGGCGCCGTCGGATCGACCGAGCACCTCGCCGGTGGTCTGCGACGAGTGCTCCGCGGTGATGGTGCCGCCCAGTGCCGCCACCGCCAGGGATGCGATGCGCGGCGAGGCCTGATAGGTCGGCTGACCGGGCACCGGAGTCAGCAGCCGGCATCGCAGCCAGTAGGCGGGAGTGTCGGCCAGGGTGAGGATCTCGTGCTCGAGCGGCACCATGAGCACCACGTCACCGGCGCGGTTCAGCCCGCCGGTGGAGTCGGAGTACACATCCACGGCGATCCACGCCTCGCCGTTCCAGACCTCCCAGGCCAGCGGTGGATTCGTCGGGTCGACGCCCAGACCTTCGGCCTGGGCCTGGAAGGTGAGCCGCAGCGCGGTGCCCGCCAGTGACGCCGCGAAACCGAACAGCACGGCGTCGCCGGGCACCAGGCGGCCGCTGCGATCCGGACTGGTGAAGCACTGCATGGCCGATCCGGGGAACCGCAGGTCGTCGGTCACGTCGACCACCCGATCGCCCTTGGCATCGGTGGTGGCGGCGGCCTTTAGTTCCGGCTGGGCGATCACCAGGTCGTCCACGGTGGTGAACACGACCGGGCCGGCCGAGCCCTCGCCCGCGGTGGCGACCTGCATGCCGGCCGGCACGGTGACCGGAGCGGGCTGCACCGCGGACAGCCAGAACGTCAGCGGGACGGTGGCGACCGACGGCGGGAAGGTGTCGATCCCGACCAGGTTCAGGAAGTGCACGTACAGCCGATCGGGCACCTGGTTGAGCCGGTACAGCACCGTTTCGCTCATCCACGTGAACAGTTCGACGAGCGCCACGCCCGGATCGGACAGGTTGTGGTTGGTCCATTCGGGCGTGTAGCGCGGGATCAGCCGCTTGGCCTCGTCGACGATGTCCTGGAACGTCCGGTCGTCCAGATTGGGTGCGGGAAGTGCCATCTCACCCCTCCTCGTGCGGGATCACGTAGAACGGGTAGACGAGGTTGCGCCTGTCGTTGGTCGCCTTCACACGGTAGGTGACGGTGATCATCACCAGCGTCGCGTCGTTCGGGTCGGGCTCGGGGTGCACGTCCTCCACCTCGACCCTGGGTTCCCATTGCGCCAGGGCCTCCCGGACCACCTGGGCCATCAGGCCGAGCAGGTTCGCCGTGATCGGTTCGAACAGCAGGTCCCAGATCTTGCACCCGAATTGCGGTCGCATCACCCGCTCGCCGGGCGCGGTGGCCAGGATGACGGCCATCGACCGGTCGATGTCGGCGGCGCCGTCGGTGAGCCGGATGGATCCGGTGTGGTCCACCTGCAACGGCCAGTAGAACCCGCGGCCGATGAAGGTCGCGTCGTAGGAGGCCGGCTCCGTGGCGCCGGCCTGCGGGAGCATGATCTCGTCCATCAGTTGATCATCACCATCGTGCCCTTGACCGCTGTCTGGCCGCCGGAGGATAGCTCCGCCTGCGTACTTCCGGTCAGCTTGGCCTGGAGGCCGGAGCCCTCGACGGCCATATCGGCCTTGAGTTTCACGTTCAGCCCTGAGATCTCCACGTCCTGCTTGGCGGTGAGCGAGATCTTCTGCCCGGATAGCGCGATGTTGCCCTGCCCGTCGATCTGGATCTTCGACTCCCCCGCGGACACCGCCACCGGTTTCCCGGAGGGAACGGTGGCGGTCAGGCCGTCCTTGCCCAGCTTGATGAAGAACTCGCCACCGGCAAGGGTGAGCCAGATGTGCTGATCCGCCGGCTGCTCGCCGTCGCCCAATTCGACCACGTGGCCCAACCGGGAGACGATCTGCCGCTTGGCGATCTTGCCGTTGGCGGCACCGTAGTCCAGGGCGGCGCTCGCCCCGCTGTACAGCCCGCCGATCACCAGCGGCCGTGTGATGTCCCCGCCCTCGAATCCCACGATCACCTCGTCGTTGACCTCCGGCAGGAACGTCATGCCGCGCGACGCCCCTGCGCCGGTCGAAACCACCCGGGCCCACGCGCTCTCGACCTGTTCACCGAGGGTGGGGAACTTGACCTTCACATACCCCTTGGGCGAGTCGCTGTTGCCGAGGTTGGTCACCACGCCGATCACCAGGCCGTCCTGACGGAAGCTGGACGGCGCCGGCGCCGCCAGGGTGTCCACCAGACCGGTGGGTTCGCGATCGCCCGCGGTGAAGCGGGTGTCGAACCCATTCAGGCTGTAGCGGTGTTCCACCTCGGTGACCGGGTACGTTCCGGACGCCGGCCCCACCCCGGTGATCGCGAGCTTCCCGCCCACCGTGATGTCCGGATTGATCTGGCAGACGCCGGTCGCGATCACCGATCCGGCAAGGGACCTGGTGGCGGCGCTGTTGGCCAGCGCCGTTCCGTCCCCCTGCGTGGCGAACATCCGGTGGGCGCTCGCCACGTCGTTCTTGCCGGCCAGCGACTGCGCGTCGAGGTACGGCAGCACCAGCGCGGCGGTCGGCTTCGTCTGCACGGTGCTGCTGGTGGACGTCACCGGGCTCTTGGATGCCGCGTCCCATCCGTTGACGGTGACCTTCTTCGGGTGCAGTGCCGAAGCGCGCACCGAGAACTGCTGCAGGCCCCCGCCCACTGCTCCCCAGGTGACGGACGGCACGGTGCCGGT
Source organism: Nakamurella lactea (assembly GCA_044463405.1). Lineage (GTDB taxonomy): Bacteria > Actinomycetota > Actinomycetes > Mycobacteriales > Nakamurellaceae > Nakamurella > Nakamurella lactea_B. Next base: position 5,096 of record JBIQML010000265.1, read on the forward strand.
GAACGAGCCCATGGGGTGGAACTGCAGCGTCCCGGATCCGTCGAGCCACCAGTCGTATCCCGCGCGGTCGGCCATCTCGGTGATGAAGCCGAAGTCGCTGTCGGTCTGCAGCAGGTACTCGTGCACCGAGTCGGTGGCGGTTGCGTTGGCCGTGATCCCGTACTCCCGGGCGATCTTGGACACCACGTCCGAATAGGAGACCTGGGTGAAGGTCCGCACCTTGTTGCCCACCGTCATCTTGTAGGCGGCGTCGTCGGCGATCACCGACAGGTTCGGCGCGCCCCGTTCGACATCCAGTTCCACGCCCGTCACCTCACCGGTGAACAGCACGGTGCCGTTCGGCGTCTTGACCGTGATGGCGCCGCCCAGCTTGAAGGTCTCGTCGGCGCTGACCGCGAAACCGTCGTCGAGGAAGTCCAGCACGGCGCGGCTCGGGATGCGCAGGCCGGAGCTCACCCGCAGCCCGATGAGCGCGTTGAGCGTCCCGGCGGCCAGTTCGGTCCCGCCGACCTCGATCAGCGGCGCGATGGCGCCGACGGCTGCCTGGGTCATGACGACATCCGGGGAATGGACAGCAGGGTGCCCGAGCGGACGGCCAGCGGATCGGTGATGCCGTTCGCGGTGGCGATCTGGCGCCACCGTGTCGCGTCGCCGTAGTAGCGGGCGGATATGCGGTCCAGCGTCTCGCCCGGCTGCACCCGGTGCACCCGGTGCGGATGCGGTGTTCCCGAGGTCGGGTTCTGCGGCCCGAACGCGTTCGACTCCTGGTACTGCGTCAGGGTCAGCGCCACCTTGGCGCGCAACGGGACGCCGGTCGAGGAGAAGTAGGTGAACTGCAGGTTCAGGCTGGAGACCACCGCCTCGAAGGAGTGCAGGTCGCCCCAATGGAAGGTGACGTAGGGCGGCCGGGCGTTGTTGGACTGCTCGTCGGTGCCGCCGAGCGACGGGTCCACGTCCATCAGCTTCATCAACTTGCCGGTATGGCTGGTGACGGCCTTGCCCGTGTCGGTGGTGTCGAAGGTCAGGTTGAGCGTCATCGACCCGGCCCCGGCGCCGGTGTAGCGCGCCTTCTGCACGCCCTGCCCGGCCAACGACGGGCTCTCCCACGAGTTCGACCTGCTGATCGCGAGTTCGGCCGGGTTGAACATGCAGGGAATCTGTTCCGCGCTGCCCTCGATCATCAGGTAGGCCTTGTCGGTCAGTGCCATGTCCGCCTCCCCGCGCTCGGCGCGCCGCGAGCTTGTGATGTCCGTGCCATGTCAGAACACCCGCGGGGTGCTGCGCCGCCCCCGCCGTGCCAGCTCGTCGGTCATCCGCCGCTCCATCCGGCGCACCACGATGTCCACCAGCTGATCCCATTCCCGGGAGGACAGCGAGTCGGCGATGCCGGCCGGGTGCAACGGCGACTGAGTGCTGCCGTCGCCGCCGGTCGATTCAGCATGCTGTGCCATCGGGCCTCCCTCCACGCGGAATATCG
>JBIQML010000266.1:0-6559 GCA_044463405.1 Nakamurella lactea
GATCACCTGCACGAGCGGGGCGTGCAGCAGGTCTGGGTCCGGCTGGGCCGCCGCGGCTCGCTGCTGTCCGGTCCGCACGGCGCCACCCTGCTGCCCGCCGGCGGGGCCGGGCGCATCACGGTCGCCGACGTCACCGGTGCCGGCGACGCCATGCTGGGCGCGTTCTGCCATGCCCTGCTGGAGGGCGCCGACCCTGTCGACGCGGCCCGCTTCGGGCACGCCGCCGCCGCGCTGACCATCGCCAGCGAGCACACCGTCCGGCCAGACCTCACGCCCAGGCTGGTCCGGTCCGCCATGGCCGGCGCCCCCGCGCCGTCGGACGGCACGACGTCCACCCATCCTGCACCAACCGCATCTCAGGAGAGCACCGCATGAGCACCGCCCCGCACCCCGGCCTGACCCTGACCGACGAGGTCGCCGACGCCCTGGCCGGCGGCACCCCGGTCGTCGCGCTGGAGTCCACCATCATCAGCCACGGCATGCCCTACCCGCAGAACGTCCAGATGGCCACCGAGGTCGAGCAGATCATCCGGGACGGCGGCGCGGTGCCGGCGACCATCGCCGTCCTGGCCGGTCAGCCGCGGATCGGCCTCGGGCCGGACGATCTGGAACTGCTGGCCTCCAGCGGTGACGTGATCAAGACCAGCGTGCGCGACCTGCCCTACGTGATCGCCCGGGGCGGGCACGGGGCCACCACCGTCGCCGCCACCATGCGCCTGGCGTCCCTGGCGGGCGTCCGCGTCTTCGTCACCGGCGGGCTGGGCGGCGTTCACCGAGGCGCGCAGCAGACCTTCGACACCAGCGCTGATCTCACCGAGCTGTCCACCACCAGCGTCGCGGTGATCTCTGCGGGGGTGAAGAGCATCCTGGACATCGGGCTCACCCTGGAGACGCTGGAGACCCTGGAGGTCCCCGTGCTGGTCTATGGCACCGACGAGTTCCCGGCGTTCTTCTCGCGGTCCTCCGGACACGCCGCCCCGATGCGGGTGGACAGCGCCGCCGAGGTCGCCGCGGTGATGAGAGCGAAGTGGGGTCTGGGCATCGCCGGCGGGGTGTCGGTGGTCAACCCGATCCCGGAGGACGACGAGATCCCCGCCGGGGAGATCAACGGCATCATCGACCAGGCGCTGGCCGACATGGACGCACGCGGCATCCACGGCAAGGACGCGACACCGTTCCTGCTGGGCCGGATCGTGGAGATCACCGGCGGGGCGAGCCTGACCGCGAACATCGCCCTGGTCCGCAACAACGCGCGGCTGGGCGCCGCGGTGGCCCGGGAGTACGCCGCGGCCACCCGGTGAGGTGGTGACGTGGCGACCCGGTGACGTGGCGACCCGGTGACGTGGCGACCCGGTGACGTGGTCACGTGGTGCTCGTGCCTGACGCTACGACATTGCTCCGCCTACGCGAGCATGCCCAGCCGCCGCCAATGCTCCGCCTACGCGAGCATTGCCCAGCCGCCGCCAATGCTCCGCTTATGCGAGCATTGCCCAGCCGCCGCCAATGCTCCGTTTATGGGAGCAATGTCGTAGGGGCGATCGACTAGCTACCACGGGACCGACCCGTCCGCGGGACCGACCCGTCCGCGGGACCGACCCGTCCGCGGGACCGACCCACCCACGGGGCCGACCCCGCGCCGTGCCCGCACGCCGGTCCCGGGCGCTCGATCAGCCCTGGGGCGTCCAGTCGATGGTGCCGGTGGCCCGGGACGATCCCGCCGCGCTGCCCATGCCGAGATTGAAGGTCAGCCCGTTCTGGTCGACCTCGATGACGCCGACACCGCTGCTCGAGTCCCACATCGGATCGAGGTCGGTGGACTCCTCGCGCACCCGCAGCGCGATGCCCATCACGTCGAACTCCTCGATCTCGCCGGCCTCCACTCGCCGCCACAGATCGACCAGGTCGTAGCGCCCCGGTCCACGGTAGTGCGGGACGGTGATGGTCAGCTGGGCGAAGGTGTCGCTGCCGGCCGGGATCGGCTCCGGTGCCTCCAGATCGACCGTCAGGGTCGGGGCGTCGTCGTCCTCGTCGGGCTCGGTCAGGTCCATCGGGAGCCGGGCGGTGACGGAGCCCGACAGCTCGCCCGTCAGCGTCAGCTGCAGCAGTGCGGTCGGCTGCGCCGCCAGCCGGTCCAGACGCTCGGCCTCGCGCCGGGCGCGCACGTTCTCCGGCCGGGAGGCCGTCACCTTCGCGGCAAGGCCCGGCGGCAGGGTGCGCTCCAGCGCGCTGTAGGTGATCTCGGAGCCGATGGCGTCCTTGAGATCACGCTCGGCGTTCAGCCGGTTGGTGGTGGCGATCTCCTGCCGCGCATGGTCGGTGGCCAGCAGCTCGGTCTTCTCGTTCTGCAGCCAGTTCTTGGCAAGCTTGCCAATCTCCCGCCAGCTCATGATCGACGAACCTCCGGTCGGTGCTGAATCCCGTGATGTCCGCTTCGTGCGGACGTGCCGTGATCTTCGTATCAGAGCGGCCCGCCGTGGGGAATGGGGTTGCCGCGCACCTGGCGCGAATCCCGGATCAGAACCGAACGCGCAGGCAGGGAGTCGGCGAGAAAGGGGCGGATCTGGGTACCCAGATAGATGTGGGGCCCCTTCCGGGTATGAGCCGGAAGGGGCCCCACTGGTGCGCTCACCCTCTCCCGACACCGCCACGGCAGAGCCGCGGCACCGCGGGCGCCGGGGTGACACCCGGCCCGCACCGGAACCTGCCGCCCAAGGGCCGCCGTCCAGCAGTGCGTGGGATCACGCGACCGTCCGATCCGCTCCAGGGCCCTCGGTGTCACCCGAGGTCGACCCGCGTTTCCGAAGATCGCCAAGGCCCGGAACCTGATCATCCGGTGCACCGCATCCGCTCGTCCGGTGCCTTCGGGTTTCCCCTCCGGTCCGTTTCGCTCGTTGCCGTGCAAGGAATTTGTATCGGGCGAAGCCGGTCTCGCGCAAGGGGTTCCGCCAAGATTTTTTCAACCCGACGGCGTGTCGTCCCAACACGCCGACGATTCCGTGCTAGCAGCAGTGCCCGGCGATGATCCACTCGCGATGACCCGTGCCGTCCCAGCGTCGTAGACCGATCGCTGCCGTCGTCACGCGCCGGTCGCGCAGCCCTCGGCCGACGCGAGCGAGACCGGCCGGGTCGACCGAGCGAGCCAGCGTGACGTGCGGAGTCCATCGGTCCGGACGCATCGTGTCCTGTGTCCCGCCGGCGGAGTCCATCAGCGCCGCGATCGCGCGCTGCAGGTCCAGCAGGGCCCGCGACGGCGCCACCGCGCGGGCGAGCACCATGCGCCGGCTGCCGAAGACCAGCAGCCCGCCGAGAACCAGGGGAAGCGGGAACGCTGGCCGCAGGTCGGTGATGGCCCGCTCCACGCCGTCGGGGATCTGCTCGGCGACGGCGAGGGTGATGTGCGGGCGGGTGACGGCGCTGCGATGGCGAGCAGGGGTCCGCAGGCCGAGCCCCTCCAGCAACTCCCAGTCGGAGCGCACGGCGGTGTCTCCCGCATCGTCGAGCAGCAGTTCCACCGACTGCACCATGGGTTCACTGTGCCCGACCGCAGGCGTTCGTGCCGCGACGGACCCACCGGCCAACGGGCAGGCGGAACGTCGCCGACACGCCGAGCAGGGTCCGACGCCCCGTCACCGCCTGGTCGCACACTTGACAGGCAAGCGAGCCCCTTCCGGGTATGAGCCGGAAGGGGCTCGTGCCGCAGCACTATCCCTTGAGCGTCAGGTCCCGCGGCTGGCTCGGGCGCTCACGCCACCGGATCACTCGTCCCGGTCGTAGCCGTCGTCCTCGTCGTCGATCACCGTCTCCTGTTCTGCCACGTCGACGGCATCCGCCTCTCCGACCTCGCCCGGCCGGAGATCCTCGTCACCGTCGGTGGATTCCGGTTCCTCCGGGTCGACCGGGTCGTCGGGTTCGAACTCCTCCGACCGGATCGACGGGTCGACCTCGGGATCGTCGAACCGTGCGGAGGTCCCGGCGGTCGGCACGCTCTCGGTCATGGCGCGTCTCCCTTCGCAGGTGGGCGGACGAAGGTTGTCTCTCAGCTACACCGGTACCACGTAGGAGCGGGGTTCACACCCCGACGCCGTCACGTCACCGCGTCGAAGGCCGGCGGGTACACCAGCCGGCCACGCACCTGCGGCCGGTAGCCGGCCAGCCGGTAGACCTGCGCCGCCTCGGGCGGCGCCCAGTCCGGCAGCCGCATGGTGATGCCGGCCTCGACCGCCGGTCGGAACCCCAGCCTGCCGTAGTAGGTCGGGCTGCCCTCCAGCGTGACCAGCGGCGCCCCGGTGGCGCCGGCCGCGGACAGAGACGCGCGGACCAGGGCAGACCCGATGCCGCGCCGTTGCCACTCGGGCGTCACCGCGAGTGGCGAGAGGGTCAGCACGTCGTGATCCCGCCGACCCCGCTCCGCGGGCGCGCCGGTCGTGCCGTCGGCACCGTCATCCACCAGGGTGGCGTGGCTGATCATCACGAATCCGACCACGTCGCCGGCCCCGCCGGCGCGGGCCACCAGGCTCAGTTCCGGCTCGTACTGGGGTGAGTCACGGATCGCCTCGACCAGGTCGGCAACCTTCGGGTCATGGGCGAATGCCGCGCCCACGACCCGGCGGATCGCCGGAAGGTCGGCACCGGACTCGGGCTCGATCTCGATGTCCATCGCGGGCCAGGGTAGGTGGACCGCCGACCGGTGCGCGATCGATTTTCACCCCCCCCGTGCATGGTGGGCGGTTCGAACGCGGCGCGGTCGGAACCCTCGGGCGGATCATCGCGCCAGTCCGTCACCGAAGTGCTCGGTGAAGGCGTCCATCGTCACCCGCGCCGCATCCCGGTCGCCGGTGAGCAGGGCGTCCAGCAGCAGTCCGTTGGCCATCGCCAGGCCCATGCGCGCGAGCACCGGCGCCCGATCGGGGTCGGCCCCGCCGCGCCGCCACAGCTCCGCCAGGGGTTCCAGCCACATGTGCACGCCGAGCACCGCCATCGGCTCCCTGTCGTGCCCGCGCATGGCGGCCGCGGCCAGCTCGAAGAACAGCGGCCCGAACGTCATGGCGTTGTCGGTGACCAGACGCCAGAAGCGCTGCGCCGCCTCGGCAGGGGCGAGGTCGTCGTCACCCAGGAACTGCTCCAGTGCTCGCAGCTGGTACTCCTGGATGGCGGCGATGATCGCCGAGGCCAGGCCGCGCTTGGAGCCGAAGTGGTAGATCAGCATCCGGTGGCTGGTGCCGATGGCGGCGGCGATCTGGCGCAGGCTGGCCTCGCCGAAGCCGTTCGCGGCCGCGTACTGGATGGCCGCGGCGAGCAGGTCGGCCCGGGGACCACCGGTCGGGCCGGTGTCGCCGGGCCTACCGGTTTCGCCGGTCGGGGCGGTCGTGGTCGCGCGCGGATCCTCTCGCGGGCCGGCGGCGCTAGGCGGCATCCGGCCTGGCGGCCAGGTGCTCGGCATACCGGCGGGTGCCCTCACCCTCGGTGTCCGCGTACCGGCGGGTGCGGGAGCCGACCAGCGCGGCCATCAGCGGCGCCATCGGCCCGGTCATGTCGATGCTGAGCAGCAGGCGGGAGTTGCTCCCGTCCGGCTGCACGACATGGTCGGCATAGACCCGGACCCCGGAGGTGGAGGCCGCCCAGGAGAACCGGGTCCCGGGCTCCCAGACGTCCACCGTGTAGATCATGGTGCGCAGCTTGGGCTGACGCATCCGGACCCGCGTGCCCGGGCCGAGATCGTCGTCCAGCAGGACGGCTTCGTCGATGGTCGATGTCCAGTTGGGCCATTCCCGGACGTCGGCGAGGGCGCGCCAGAGGATCTCCCGCGGCGCTCGGACGTCGATGACTCTCTCGTAATGCATACCCAGGACTGTACCAGTTGGTACATCCCTCGGCCAGGGGCGGTCCGTCGGGAGGGCTGCCGAGACGGACGGCTGCCGGATGGCAGGATCGCTCGGGTGACGATCACCGCCGCCGCCGACGGCTCCGCATTGGGCAACCCCGGCCCGGCCGGCTGGGCCTGGTACGTCGACGAGCAGCGCTGGGCCGCCGGGGGGTGGCCACACGGCACCAACAACCAGGGCGAGCTGACCGCGGTGCTCGACCTGCTGCAGCAGACCGCGCACACCGGCGAGGACCTGCTGATCTACTGCGACAGCCAGTACGTGATCAACTCGATCACCAAGTGGATGCCCGGCTGGAAGCGCCGGGGATGGCGCAAGGGTGACGGGAAACCGGTGCTGAACGTCGAGCTGATGCAGGCCCTGGATGCGGAGATGAGCAGGCTCCGGGCGGCGGGACGCCGGGTGGAGTTCCGGTGGGTCAAGGGCCACGCCGGACATCCGCTCAACGAGCAGGCCGACCGGCTGGCCAATGGCGCGGCGGCGGCGTATCAGGCCGGGCTGGTGCCGGAGCCCGGCCCGGGGATCGCCGGATCGTCGGTGGCACATCCCGGCATCGGTTCGGGTCCGGCGCCGGCCGCCGAACCGTCGCTGTTCGACGACCTGCCGGAGTGAGCCCAGCGGGGCCCGGCGGATCTCGGCCGGGTCGGGAGGGTCGCCACGCAGCAGGCCGTATCGCG
>JBIQML010000267.1:0-6501 GCA_044463405.1 Nakamurella lactea
CCGCTGCCCGACTTCCTGAAGTACGCAGCGTGAGATGATCTGCGGCGTCGCGCTCGTGGGCCCAGTGACCGCTGGGCCCACGAGACGCATTCGAGGCGCGGGGACCGGAGCCGTCAGATGACCTTCTACTTCGGCGATCTCGTCCCCTACATCCCGCAGATGCTTCGCGCGCTGTGGGTGAGCGTGTACATCTCGGTGATCGCATTCGTCGCGGGCAGCGCGCTGGGTGTGCTCTGCTACCTCGCTCGAACATCGCGGCGCAAACCGGTGCGGGTCGTCGGCACCGTGTACGTGGAGGTGTTTCGGAACACCCCGCTGCTGGTCCAGCTGTACCTGATCTACTTCGGGCTGCCGGAACTCGGCATAGGGCTGAACGCCACGTGGGCCGGGGTCGTCGCGCTGGCGCTGAACAACGCCGGTTACACGGCCGAGATCTATCGGGCCGGGTTCGAGGCCGTGCCGGCCGGCGTCGTCGAAGCCGGACAGGCTCTCGGGCTGTCGAGGTGGGACATCTTCCGGGATGTCCGCTTCCTGCCGGCGACGCGAAATGTGCTGCCGGCACTGACCAACCAGTTCGTGCTGCTGTTCCTGTTCTCGTCGGTGGCGTCCATCATCGGCCTTCCGGAGCTGATGAACGCGATCTTGAACATCAACGAGGAGACGTATCTGACCTTCGAGATCCTCATCGTCGGCGCCGTCATGTACTTCCTGGTCTCGGCGATCCTGGTGACGGGATCGAGGCTGGCCGAGCGCTACCTGTTCGCCTGGGGGAGGTGAGAAGCCATGTTGCGGTCCCTGCAATGGCAAGATCTGGAAGCGCTGCTGCGCGGAGCGGTGTGGACCATCGCGCTGTGCGCCGCCTCCGGTGCCATCGGCACCGTGGCTGGCCTGTTCCTGGCCATCGGCGCATCGGCGCGTAACAGGATCGCACGCTGGCTGTGTACCGCCTACGTGTACTTCATCCGTGGCATTCCGCTGCTGGTGATCATCTTCTTCGCATACTTCGGCATCCCGCTGGCGTTTCCCTCGGTGCAGATCGCCCCGTTCCTGACGGCGGTGATCGCCTTGTCGCTGTTCGCAGCCGCCTACATGGCCGAGGTCTTCCGCGGCAGCATCGCGGCGATCGATCCGGGTCAGCGTGAGGCGGCGCAAGCCCTGGGGCTGGGGTACTGGCAGGAGCAGGCGTTCGTCGTGCTGCCCCAGGCATTGAAGATCGCCATCCCGCCGGGGATCGGATTCCTGATCTCGCTGGTGAAGGACTCCTCGCTGGTGACGGTGATGGGTTTCGTCGAACTCACCACAGCGGGAACGACGATCAGCAACCTGACTGCGGCGCCGATCAAGACCTATCTCATCGTTGCCGCCTTCTACCTCGTCATGTGCTTTGCGATGTCCCGATTCGCGAGCTACTGCGAGCGGAAGCTGACCCCCCAGGACCGGACCGGACTCGGGACCAAGGCCCCCACCCTGCTCGAGTTGGAAGGGGTATAGCGTGATCATCGAGGTCAATGACCTGCACAAACACTTCGGGTCCGCGCACGTGCTTCGCGGAATCAACTGCCAGGTGGCGGAGAGTGAGGTGGTTTGCCTGATCGGCCCCTCCGGCTCCGGCAAGAGCACGCTGCTGCGCTGCCTGAACGGCTTGGAGGACATCTCGGCCGGGCACGCGATCGTCAACGGCCATACGTTGGGCGCCTCCGCGTCGAACGTCGGCGCCGTCCGTCGCGAAGTGGGCATGGTCTTCCAGCACTTCAACCTGTTTCCGCATCTGCGGGTGATCGACAACGTCACGCTGGCCCCGCGGCGAGTGCTCAAGCTGCCGCCGGAGCGGGCACGAGAGCGTGCCGTCGGTCTGCTCACGAAGGTGGGGTTGGCGGAAAAGGCGTCGGCCTATCCCTCGAATCTGTCCGGCGGACAGCGACAGCGGGTGGCGATCGCCCGCGCCCTGGCGATGGACCCGCGCGTGATGCTGTTCGACGAACCGACCTCCGCCCTCGACCCGGAGATCGTCGGGGAGGTGCTGTCCGTGATGAAGGACCTCGCCGCCGAGGGGATGACGATGCTCGTCGTCACCCATGAGATCGGCTTCGCCCGCGAGGTCGCCGATCGGGTGATCTTCATGGACGATGGCGTGCTGATCGAGGAGGGCCCGCCGGACGAATTGCTAACGAACCCGAAACATGAACGCACACAAGCATTCCTGAGTAAGGTGTTGTAATGGTGGTCGACCAGCGCCCGGACCGCGCCGGTAGCGGCATCCTGGGGGAACTCGCGTCGTCACTCCCCGACGACGGCGGCGCCGGAACCCTGGTCGGCAGGATCTGGGACCCTGCTGCGGGCGGCCCGTCGGTGGTCGCCGTGCGGGACTTCGCAGTGGTCGACATCAGCGCACACTTCGCCACCGTCCGGGACCTGTGCGAGACCGACGATCCGGCGGCCGCGGTGCGCGCCGCCGACGGGCCGCGGGTGGCATCGTTCGACGAGGTGCTGACGAACACGCCACGGGACGGCCGGGACGCCTCGCGCCCCCACCTGCTGCCCCCGGTGGACCTGCAGGTGATCAAGGCCGCGGGAGTGACGTTCCCGGTCTCCATGCTGGAGCGGGTGATCGAGGAGCGCGCGGGCGGGGACCTGAGCGCCGCGCACGCGCTGCGCGCCGACGTGCAGCGGGCACTGGGCGGCGATCTGGCCAAGGTGCGACCCGGGAGCCCGGAGGCGGGCCGGCTCAAGGAGTTTCTCGTCGGCAGGGATCTGTGGAGCCAGTACCTGGAGGTCGGGATCGGACCGGACGCCGAGATCTTCACCAAGGCGCCGGTGCTGGCCGCGGTCGGCACCGGCGCGGAGGTCGGCGTGCTGCGAGACTCGCGCTGGAACAACCCGGAACCCGAGGTCGCGCTCGTGGTGAGTTCGGCCGGCCGGGTGGTCGGCGCCACCCTGGGCAACGACGTGAACCTTCGCGACGTCGAAGGCCGGTCCGCGTTGCTGCTGCCGCGCGCCAAGGACAACAACGCGTCCTGCTCGCTGGGCCCGCTGGTGCGGCTGTTCGACGGGAGCTTCACCATGGACGACGTCCGTGCCATGGAGGTCGGACTGACCGTGCAGGGGACCGACGGATTCCGGCTGGACGACGTCTCGCAGATGACCCGGATCAGCAGGGATCCGCAGTCGCTGGTCGGTCAGTTGATGGGTGCCGACCATCAGTATCCGGACGGTGCTGTGCTGATGCTGGGCACCATGTTCGCCCCGGTCGTCGACCGGGATGCCGACGGCCTGGGGTTCACGCATCACGACGGTGACGTGGTCCGCATCCACTCCGATGAGCTCGGCACGCTGGTCAACGTGGTCCGGCGGTGCGACGACTGCGAGCCGTGGACCTTCGGGATCGGCGCGCTGATGCGCAACCTCGCCGAGCGCCGGCTGCTCTGACCGGCCGGGGCCCCCCACCACGTGGGGCCGATCAGTCCTCCGGGTCGGCGAACCCGGGCTGCCACCGCTCCACGATCGCCCGGAACGGGGCGGTCGCGTCCAGCTGGCACAGCACGCCGATGGAGCCGAACGTCACCCGGTGGATCATCAGGTACGCCGGCGGCAGGTTGAGGTTCCTGGCGAGCTTCGACTCCGCGCTGGACAGGTCGGCCATCGTGGACGCCTGACCCTGCATCCATTCCCGGGTGAAGTGGAACGTGCAATCGCGCAACGGCTCCACGAACGGCGCCACATAGTCGATCAGCGCCTCCGGGTCCGGCTCGAACCTGCTGGTGATGAAACCCTCTGCGCGCAACTCGTCCAGCACCGCCTGGGCGTCGCCGGCCAGCGCCAGCCGGGACACCCGCCCGATGATCGGCGGCGATCCGCCGGGAAGCCGCGCCACCGAGCCGAAGTCGACGACCGCCAGCCGCCCGTCATCGGTGAGCTTGTAGTTGCCCGGGTGCGGGTCCGCATGCAGCAGACCGACCCGCTGCGGTGCCGAGAAGTGCAACTCGGTGAGCAGCTCGCCGGCCAGGTCCCGCTGCTCGGTGCTGCCCCGGGAGATCAACTGCGCCAAGCCGGTGCCGTCCACCCATTCCGACACCACCACCTTCGGGGAGCTGGCCACCACCCGGGGCACCAGGATCCGCGCGTCACCGGCGAACTCCTTGGCGAACGCGCGCTGGTTGTCCGCCTCGAGCGTGTAGTCCAGCTCCTCCATCACCCGCTCGCGCAGTTCGGCGACCAACGGGCGGATCTCCACGCCGGGGATCAACAACGCCAGCAGCGGCGCCATCCTGGCCAGCTGGTCCATGTCCGCCCGCAGCGCGGCACCCGCCCCGGGGTACTGGATCTTGACCGCGACGTCGCGGCCGTCCCGCCACACCGCCCGGTGCACCTGGCCGATGCTCGCCGCCGCCGCCGACTCGTCGTCGAACGAGGCGAAGTGCTCGCGCCAGGTCGTGCCCAGCTGCTCGGCCAGCACGCGATGCACGGTCCTGGTCGGCATCGGCGGCGCCGCGTTCTGCAGCTTGGTGAGCGCCTCCCGGTACGGCGCGGCGAACTCGTCGGGGATCGCGGCCTCGTACACCGACAGGGCCTGACCGAACTTCATCGCGCCGCCCTTGAGGGTTCCCAGCACCTCGAAGAGCTGCTCCGCGGTCCGGCGCTGCAGGTCCGCCGACACCTCGGCACGGTCCCGGCCGATCAGCCGCTGGCCCCAGCCGAGCGTCACCCGGCCGGCTGCCGACAGCGGCAGGCCGGCCAGCCGCGCGGTGCGGCTCAGCGCACCTTCGGGGATGTCGGGCACCCCCACAGTCTGGCAAACCACCCGGCCGGGCGTCGCGGAATCGCGATCACGACGTCACCACGGGCGGGCCGATGCCCGGGCCCGGCCGACCACGGCAGATCACAACTGGCCGGACAGCAGGCGGCAGCCACAGTCCGGATGCGGCGTCCAGCGGCGCCGGTGGACCGTCAGCGAACCCGCCCGGCGCTCGACGGTGGCGTTCACCGACTCCGGCGGGTGCACGCCGTCCAGCAGATCCAGCACCTGCTCGGCCGCGATCTCGGCCGCGGCGTGGGCGCTCAGCACCGCCGGGTGCAGCGCGCGCGTGCGCATCACCGCGGCGACAGCCGGCCATCCCGGGTCCGCATCCGCCCGGTGCTTCTCGACACAATTCAGGCAGGCGCTCCGGCCGGGCAGCACCAGCGGCCCGACGATGGCGCGGGCCTGCGTCACCCGGACCGCCAGATGGGGGATGAGCGAGGTGACCAGCTCGGCGGCGCGCGCCAGGTCGGGAAGGGTCTGCTCGGCCAGCACCACCATCGACGGCGGTACCTGCGGCGCGGGCCGATGCACCCGTACATCGGGGGCGGCCTGCCAGGCCGCGGCCTGGTCCGGCAGTGCATCCACCGGGGGATGGGCATGGTCGGACGCGTGGTGCCCGCCGGACGCAACGGGCGGCGTCCGTGGGTCCAGGGCCCGCTGATGCACGTGTCCGACACCGGCGCCGGCCAGCAGCCCGGCGACGGTCACCGCCACCGGTCCGCTGCCGTCCACCACCACCACCGCGTCGGACCTGGCCCTTAGCACGCGCTCGGCCACCGTGGGGCCGTGACGGTGGATCAGCGACAGCTGCTCGCCCTGCAGGTGCGTGGGATTCGCGTGGGCGTGCGGGGCCCGGACCAGCAGCCCCGCGCCGAGCATGGCCCCCAGCAGGGACCGCCAGATCAGTGGGTCGCCGTCCGAACGGGAGACCGCCTCACCGGCGCTCATCGCGCCGTTCAGTCGCGCCAGCACGTCGGTGGCGCCCACCGGCGCGTCGACCAGCATCATCCGCCGAGGGCGTTCGGTGCCGATCTGGATCGTCGTCTCATCCCGCTGCACCACCTGCAGGTCGGCGGGCAGCGTGTAGGCGGCGTCGAAGTCGACCGCTATCGGCATCTCGCCCCCTCGCCCGCGGTGGCCGGCCACCGACGGCACCGGGCCGATCGGCGGGCAGCACCTGGACAGGGTGACAGTCGTCGGGCGGGCGGGGGGAAGTTATCCACACGCCGGGCGCCGGAGCGCGATTGGCACGCCGGTTATCCACACGGCCAGGTGGCCGGCCGATCCTCCGGGTCCGGGATGCTCCGGTGGCGTCCGTCACCGATCCTCCGGGTCCGGGATGCTCCGGTGGCGTCCGTCACCGATCGCGGGGTGACCCGGCATACCGGGTGATCTATCCGAACTCGGACGCCGCCGCCCGCGCACCGACCCTGGACAGCACAAACGGCCGGCGAGCTCCGCGAGTTCACCGGCCGTTCACGCAGTGCCGAAGTGCGATCAGGCCTTGCCGAGGATGCGGTTCATCTTGGTGCCGCAGACCGGGCAGGTGCCCTTGGCCATCCGGCGGCCGTTGGTCTCGCTGACCTCTCCCTCGAAGTCCCGCTTCTCCTTGCACTTGACGCAGTAGCCGTTGTAGGTCTCCGCCATGGGTACCCCTTCCTGACGAGCCCGCCAGGTGCTGGAGGGCCGATAGCTGGCCGGGC
>JBIQML010000268.1:0-6497 GCA_044463405.1 Nakamurella lactea
CTGAAAACGCGTCACCCGGCTGGCCGCCGTCGCAGCAGGCGACCTGGATGCGGTGGTGCTGGCCCGCGCGGGCCTGGCGCGCCTGGGTCGGCTGGATGCGGTGACGCAGTCCTTCGCCGCGCTCGAGATGCTCCCGGCCCCCGCGCAGGGCGCGCTGGCGGTGGAGTGCCGGGCCGACGATGAGGTGACGGCGGAGGTGCTGGCGCTCCTGGACGATCCCGCGAGCCGCGCCGCCACCGCGGCGGAGCGCTCCCTGCTGGCGGGATTGCAGGCCGGATGCGCGGCGCCGGTGGGAGCGCTGGCCACCGTCGCCGCCGGCAGCCTGCTGCTGGCCGCGCGGGTGATCTCGCCCGACGGCGGCGAGGTGCGCGAGCACCGGGCCCGCGGGCCGGCCGATCGCGCCGGCGAGATCGGCGCGCGCACCGCTGCCGCGCTGCTCGCCGACGGCGCTGGCGAACTGATGGCGTCAGAATGACCACCCCCGGAGTCCCCCCGACCGTTGCCGCGACCCCGCTCGCCGGCCGGCGGGTGCTGGTACCGCGCGCCGTGGACCGCGCCGCCGAACTGATCGACCTGCTGACGAGGGCCGGCGCCGAGCCGTTGCCCGTGCCGCTGATCGACACCTGCCCCGAGCCGAGCACTCCCGACATGCAGCGCGCGGCAGCCGATCTGGTGTCCGGCGCGTTTGACTGGGTGGCATTCACCTCGGCGGCGGGGGTTGCGGCGATGGTATCGGCTGGCGGTGACGGGACGGCCCTTCCGGTCGGCGACGCCACCAGGGTGGCCGCGGTCGGGGATGCCACGGCCGCGGCGGTACGCGCAGCAGGCATCCGCGTGGACCTGCAGCCGGTCGGAGCGGGGTCCGGAGCCGCGCTCGCGGAGGCGCTGATCGCCGCGGATTCGGCAGATCCGCGAACCCGTGCGGGCCGAGCTGTGCTGCTGCCTCGCTCCGACCGCGCGCGGCCCGACCTGCCGAACGCGTTGCGCGCTGCCGGCTATCACGCTCGGGAGGTCGTCGCCTACCGGACCGTGACCCTTGCGGTGCCGGCGGCGGTGGCCCGCGATCTCGAGGCCGGGCGCATCGATGCGGTCCTGCTGACCTCTCCCAGCACCGTCGCCGCGCTGGGCGAGACCCGCCCGGCGACGGCGACCGTGGTGATCGCGATCGGGCACAGCACCGCGCAGGCGGCCCGGGCCGCCGGGATCCCCGTCACCGCCGTGGCCTCCCGGCCCACCGCGTCCGATCTGGTGGCGACGCTCGCCGGCGCCGTCGTCGGCGGGCCGACGGCCGCATCCCCGACAACCGGTACCACGAAAGCGAGCACCTGATGTCCTTTCCACAGCAGCGACCGCGGCGGCTGCGTCGCACGGCGGCGCTGCGCCGGCTGGCCGCCGAGACCCGGCTGCATGCCGCCGATCTGGTGCTGCCGATGTTCGTCAAGCAGGGACTGGACGAGCCGCACGCCATCGAGTCCATGCCGGGGGTGGTGCAGCACAGCCAGGACTCGCTGCGCCGGGCGGCCGAGCGGGCGGTCACGGCTGGCGTGGGTGGGCTGATGATCTTCGGCGTGCCCCAGCACCGTGACGCCGTCGGCTCGGCGGCGACCGACCCGGATGGCGTGCTCAACACCGCGATGACGTCGCTGGCCGCCGATCTCGGCGACGCAACGGTACTGATGGCCGACCTGTGCCTGGACGAGTTCACCGACCACGGCCACTGCGGGGTGCTGGCCGCGGACGGCAGCGTGGACAACGACGCCACGCTCCGCCGCTACGCGGACATGGGAGTCGCACTGGCCTCGGCGGGCGCCGACCTGGTGGGCACCTCCGGGATGATGGACGGCCAGGTCGGCGCGGTGCGTGCCGCGCTGGACGCCGCCGGGAACGCGGATGTCGGGATCATCGGCTACGCGGCGAAGTACGCCTCGGTCTGCTACGGACCGTTCCGCGAGGCCGTGGACTCCGCGCTGACCGGTGACCGCCGCACTTACCAGATGGATCCCGCGAACCGGCGGGAGGCCGGCCGGGAGGTCGCCATGGACATCGCCGAGGGCGCCGACTTGATCATCGTCAAGCCGGCGGGCTGGTACCTGGACGTGCTGGCCGACGCGGCGCGGTCCAGCGACGTACCCGTTGCGGCGTACCAGGTCTCGGGCGAGTACGCGATGGTGGAGGCGGCGGCCGCGCGGGGCTGGATCGACCGGGACCGGGCGATCGGCGAGTCGCTGACGGCGATCCGCCGTGCCGGCGCCGATCTGATCCTCACCTACTGGGCCGTCGAGGTGGCCGAGGGATTGGCATCCGGGAGGTTCGCGTGAGCGACGAGACACGCAGCAGCGCCCTGTTCGACCGGGCGTCGACGGTGATACCCGGCGGGGTGAACTCGCCGGTACGGGCGTTCCGGTCGGTGGGCGGGACGCCCCGCTTCATGACCGCCGGGTCCGGGGCGATGCTGACCGACGTCGACGGCAACTCCTACGTGGACCTGGTGTGCTCGTGGGGCCCGATGATCCTCGGGCACGCGCACCCGTCGGTGCTCGCGGCGGTGCACGCCGCCGCGGACGCCGGGCTGTCGTTCGGCACGCCGACCGAGGGCGAGGTGGCCCTGGCGGAGGAGATCGTCACCCGGGTGGCTCCGGTGCAGCAGGTGCGGCTGGTGTCCTCCGGCACCGAGGCGACCATGTCGGCGGTCCGGCTGGCGCGCGGCTTCACCGGCCGCACCCGCATCGTGAAGTTCGCCGGCTGCTACCACGGGCACGTCGACG
Organism: Nakamurella lactea; assembly: GCA_044463405.1. Classification (GTDB taxonomy): domain Bacteria; phylum Actinomycetota; class Actinomycetes; order Mycobacteriales; family Nakamurellaceae; genus Nakamurella; species Nakamurella lactea_B. The sequence continues at coordinate 2,766 of JBIQML010000268.1, forward strand.
CTCTGCTGGCCGCGGCGGGCTCCGGGGTGGCCACCTTCGCGCTGCCCGACTCGGCCGGCGTCACCGCCGGGACCACCGGCGAGGTGATCGTGCTGCCGTACAACGACATCGACGCGGTCCGGGCAGCCTTCCAGGCTCACCCGGGCGAGATCGCGGCGGCGATCACCGAGGCGGCGCCGGCCAACATGGGCGTGGTCCCGCCGCTCCCGGGTTTCAACCAGGAGCTGGCCGCCATCGCGCACGACGACGGGGCGCTGCTGATCAGCGACGAGGTGTTGACCGGATTCCGGGTATCGGCGGCCGGCATGTACGGGCTGGACGGCGCGCGCGAGGGCTGGGCGCCGGACCTGATGACGTTCGGGAAGGTGATCGGCGGCGGCCTGCCGGTCGGGGCGTTCGGAGGACGGGCGGAGATCATGGCGCTGCTGGCGCCGAACGGGCCGGTGTACCAGGCGGGGACGCTGTCCGGGAACCCGGTGGCCACCGCCGCCGGGCTGGCCACCCTGCGCGGCTGCGACGACGCGCTCTACACCACGCTGGACCGGATCTCCACGGCCGTCGGGGATCTCGTGACGCGGGCGCTGTCGGAGGCCGGTGTTCCGCACATCTTGCAGCGCGTGGGCACGCTGTTCTCGGTGTTCTTCACCGACGGGCCGGTGACCGACTACGACGCGGCCCGCAGGCAGTCCACCGACGCCTATGCGGCGTTCTTCCACGCGATGCTGAGGGCCGGTGTGTACCTGCCGCCGTCGGGGTTCGAGGCCTGGTTCGTCTCCGGCGCGCACGACGACGACGCGGTGCAGCGCATCGCCGACGCGCTGCCGGTGGCGGCCCGGGCGGCCGCAGCGGCCGGCTCAGATCGAGGGTGACGACTCGGTGCCGACCTCGTCGGACGGACTCGATCGCTTCGCCGAGGGTCGCGTAGCCGCGTTCATCATGAAGATGGCGTAGAGACCCCCGGACACGATCAGCCCCAGCATCCAGGAGATGTCTGCGCCGCCGAGCCTGGCAACCATCGGCCCGGTGTAGAACGACGTGCTCATGAAGGGCACCTCGATCCCGATCCCGACGATGTAGGCGACCAGCGCCTGCCAGCTGGCCATCCCGTAGATGCCCCGCGGTTCGAAGATCTGCGGGATGTCGTAGTCCTCCCGGCGCACGAAGTAGAAGTCCACCAGGTTGATCGCCGTCCACGGGATGATGAAGTACGCCAGGAACAGGATGAAGTTGGTGAAGTTCTCAATAAAGTTCCCTTGCCCGGCGACGGCAAGGACGGTCGACACGGCCGCGACGGCCACGGTGTACGCGGCACGCGTCGATATCCGGACTCCGTGCTTGTAGGCCGCCGTCACGATCGTGGTCCACGACATGAAAGCGCCGTACAGATTGAGGACCTGAACCGCGATGATGCCCACGATGATGATGATCGAGAACAGCCAGTGCACGCCGCTCGGCGACAGATTGACGATGAACGACACCGACCCGCCGTTGAACGCCTTCGCTGCAACCGCGGTGGCGACCGCGCCGAAGCCGAGCATCCAGAATGACGATATGGAACAGCCTGCATAGCTCCACCAGAACGGCGACTGTATTGACGTGTTGCTGGGCAGGTATCGGGAATAGTCGGCCGTATAGGGCGCGTAGGTCAGCGTCCAGGTGGCCGCGATAGTGATGCCGAGCACGAACGGGCCGACCGGCAGGGCACCGGCGTGCCAGACCGCGGCGATGTCGTTGTCGAGGAATAACTGCACCGTCAGGTACACGAATCCGAGGCCGGTGACCAGGCTGATCCATCGCTCCACCCGGTGGATCAGACGGTAGCCGTAGATTGCCAGCACCGTGCACACTGCCATCACCACGATGATCGCCCAACCGACCGGCATTCCTGGTGCGGCGCCGGCCAGCGCCTGCCCTCCGAGAACGCCGCTGCTGGCGAGAAACCCGATGTACATCAGCAGCACGATGGCGATGGGCAGGATCGCACCGTAGTACCCGAACTGCGCCCGGCTCTGGATCATCTGCGGGATACCCAGTTTCGGGCCCTGAGCGGAGTGCAGCGCCATGAAGATCGTGCCGACGGCGACTCCGATGCCATCGGCCAGAATCGCCCACGGCAAGGACAGCCCGACAATCACCAGCAGCGCGCCGGTGACGACGGCGGTCACCTGCATGTTGGCCGCGAACCAGATGGTGAAAAGACCCGCGGGGCGCCCATAGCGCTCGTTCTCGGGAATGAAGTCGACGTGCCGACGCTCGATGCCCAACGTGCGCTCTGGGGTCTGCGACATCTCAGTGCTCACTCGCGCTCGTCCTCCTCGACCCTCTCGTCGCCCCGCGACAGCAGGGTGAGTAACTCGTAAACGATGTTCGCCGCGGCGATGCCGGTGATCTCCGCATGGTCGTAGGGCGGGGCAACCTCGACGACGTCAGCTCCCACCACCCGCGCCGCGGACAGTCCGCGGACCATCTCCAGCAATTCCCGCGAGCTCAGGCCACCTGCTTCCGGCGTGCCGGTGCCAGGCGCGAAGGCAGGGTCGAGCACGTCGACGTCGATCGACACGTAGACCGGGGCGTCGCGGACCCGGTCGAGCACTCGCTTCAAGGCCGCATCCACGCCGACCCGAGCTACTTCGCGGCACGACACGATTGTGTATCCGAGAGCGGCGTCGTCGGACAGGTCGCTGCGCGCGTACAACGATCCGCGGATCCCGACGTGCGCCGAGCTTCCCTTGACTATCAAGCCCTCCTCGGACGCGCGCCGAAAAGGAGTGCCGTGGGTGAACGGCTCGCCGAAATACGTGTCCCAGGTATCCAGATGCGCGTCGAAATGCACCAGGGCCATCGGCCCGTGCACCCTGTGGCACGCGCGCAGCGCGGGCAGCGCCACCGTGTGATCGCCGCCGAGGCTGACCACCCGTCGGCCATCACCGAGCAGCGCCGCGATCCCCGATTCGATCTGGCTCAACGCCTCGCCGATGTGGAAGGGATTGCAGGGCACGTCACCGGCGTCGACCACCTGGGCCTCGCGGAACGGTTCGGCATCCTGCGCCGGGTTGTACGGGCGCAGCAGCCGGGACGACTGTCTGATGTGAGCGGGCCCGAACCGCGCCCCCGGCCGATAGGTGACCGCGGAATCGAAGGGCACGCCCAGCACCGCGGTACGGAAGTCGGTGACGTCGGTGAGTCGCGGCAGCCGCGCGAACGTGGAAAGCCCCGCATATCGCGGAACCTGCAGTCCGTCCACCTGACCAACGACGCCGTCGTCATAACGCGTATGACCCTCGCCGGGGGCATGCGTCGAGTCCATCCGTCCACTCCCTGCTGGCGGTGTCCGCTCGCCCTGACCGCTCGTCGCCGCACGCCTCTCCAGCTCCAGCCGAACGCTACGCCTCGAGTGTGCGTCGCGCAGGTTGCGGCTGTGCACGATACTTATGTCGCGGGCGGTCGAGACCGCGGGACGGACCCTTCACGCGTCCCCGTCATCGGTCGACGACGATGACCGCAGCGTCGCGCCGCGCTCGCCGGTCGCCAGGCCGCCGGATGTCAGGCACACCTGGACGTCGCCCTCGGTGTCGGTGCGCAGGATGCTGCGCACCCCGGCGGCGCGGTCCTCGCGCAACGCCGTCGGCGACGGGTGGCCGTAGTCGTTGTCCTTGCCGACGCCGATCACCGCGACCTGCGGGGACACGGCGGCCAGGAACGCGGGCAGCAGCTTGGCCGATCCGTGATGCG
>JBIQML010000269.1:0-6488 GCA_044463405.1 Nakamurella lactea
GGAAGGGCCGGGATGACGATCCTGCTGTCCGGTGGTGCCGGCGGAATCGGCCGTGTCACCGCCGATCTGTTGCGCGCGACGGGCGAGGACGTCCTTGTCCTCGACCTCGCCGACGGGGTGAACGCCGCCGAGCCGACGTCGGTCCGCCGGTTCCTCGAGGACTTGGCCCCGGGATCGCTCAGCGCTGTGGTCGCGCTGGCCGGGCGGGCCGGCGCCGGCAGCATCGACGACACGGACGTCGATGACTGGCGAGACGTGCTGCGCGCGAACCTGGACACGGCGTACGTCGTGGTGCGCGAGTCGCTGCCGTTGCTTCGGGCGCAACCAGGGGACAGGGCCATCGTGCTGCTCAGCTCGGTCAACGGCCGCAGCGGCGGCAACACGCTCTCGGGGCCGGCCTATGCGACGGCCAAGGCAGGCCTGATCGGGCTGTCTCGCCACCTGGCCACCACGCTCGCCGCCGAGGGCATCCGCGTCAACGCGATCGCGCCCGGCCCCGTTGCCACGCCCATGTACCACCGGCTGGACGCCTCGGTGCGTGCCGAACTGGAGGCCACGATCCCGCTTCGGCGGGCATCCGCGCCGGATGAGATCGCGGAGTCGATCCGCTTCCTGCTGTCGCCGGCAGCCGCCTCCATCACCGGCGCCGTGCTCGACGTCAACGGCGGCATGTGGATGGGTTGACCCGCGGAAACGCTAAGCCCGCAGTGCTGGGCGTCGATAGGTCGTACAACGTGGCGCAGCGACCCGCGTCACCCCCGTGCACCGTCGTCGACCAATAAGAGGGGTATCCCGCCATGTCCACTGCCACTCAGCAGCGCCCTGCCGCCATGCCCGAACAGCGCCGCACCGATTCCGCGCCGACCGCGGCGGCGCGATCCGGCGGCGACTCCGGCACGGGATCGCGGCGACGTTCCGGCTGGTTCGGCAACCGCCGGGTGCGCACCAAGATCCTGTGCGCCATCGGCGTCATGGCGTTGGTGGCGATCGCCTCGACCTTGGTCGCGGTCAACGCCCTGAACAGCTCGGACGCCAGCCTCAAGGCCCTGACGAGCGAACAGAACGACGTCATGGCGCCGCTGTCGCTGATCCACCAGAACGAGCTCAAGGCCCGGGCACTGATCGCCATGGCCACCCTCGACCCGTCGGACGCCGCGGTCGCCGACTCAAAGGAGGCCATCGCCGAGACCGACGCGGAGACGGACGAGGCGATCGCCACGGTGGATGCCGCGCTGACCGCGAGCGACCCCGAGCACTGGGCCGGGTTCAAGGACGCGTGGACGTCGTTCAAGGACCTGCGCGACACGGTGCTGATGCAGTTCGTGGCGTCGGGCAACCGCGACGGGTACCAGGCCGCCTACGCCGACCAGGTCAAGCCCGCGGTCAGCGCCATGGCCGACAACCTCGACGCGATCGAGGCCGCCGCGGCCGATCGGTTCGCCGACCAGGCCACGGCCGCCGGCGCCGCGAAGCAGTCCAGCATCGTGGTGATCTTCCTGGTCCTCGGGCTCGGGCTGGTCGCCGCCGTGGCCCTCGGCCTGTACGCCGCCGGCGCCGTGACCAAGCCGCTGCAGCGGGTCAAGCGGGCGCTGGACGGCATGGCCAACCACGACCTGACGGTGGAGTGCGTGGTCACCTCCACCGACGAGGTCGGGCAGATGGCCACGGCTCTGGCCTCGGCGCAGGGGAACGTGCGGACGCTGGTCGCTGCGGTGGCGGACTCGGTGCAGGCCGTCGCGTCGTCCTCGGAGGAGCTGTCGGCCTCCGGCGTGCAGATCGCGGCCGGGGCGGAGGAGACCTCCGCGCAGGCGGACGCGGTGTCGTCCGCGTCCGAGCAGGTGTCGCAGAACGTGCAGACCGTCGCGGCGGGCGCCGAGCAGATGGATGCGTCCATCCGCGAGATCGCCCAGAACGCGTCGGAGGCGGCCAAGGTCGCGAGCAATGCGGCGAGCCGGGCGGAGGCCACCAACGCGACGATGGCGAAGCTGGGGGCGTCGTCACAGGAGATCGGCGAGGTGATCAAGGTCATCACGTCGATCGCGGCGCAGACCAACCTGCTGGCGTTGAACGCCACCATCGAGGCGGCCCGCGCCGGGGAGGCGGGCAAGGGCTTCGCCGTGGTGGCCAACGAGGTGAAGGAGCTGGCGCAGGGCACGTCGAAAGCCACCGAGGACATCATCGCGAAGGTCGAGGCGATGCAGCACGACACGACCGACGCGGTGGCGGCGATCAGCGAGATCGCCACGATCATCGAGTCGATCTCGGACTTCCAGACGTCGATCGCCTCGGCCGTGGAGCAGCAGACCGCCACCACCGTGGAGATGAGCCGCAACGTGGCGAACGCCGCCAGCGGGACCGGTGAGATCGCCTCCAACATCACGGGTGTCGCGCAGGCGGCGGCGAGCACCACGCAGGCGGTGACGCAGACCCAGGCGGCGATCGATCAGCTCGCCCGGATGGCCGCGGGGCTGCGCTCGCAGATTGCGTCGTTCCGATACTGAGCCGGCTGACGTGGTCGGGGCCCGCACCTGATGCACAGGCGTGGGCCCCGGAAACGCGGAGGATGGGGGATTCGAACCCCCGAGGGCGGTTAACCCAACCCGCTTTCCAAGCGAGCGCCATAGGCCACTAGGCGAATCCTCCGCCGATGAGTGTACCGGGCGCCCGCGAGTGCCCCGGCCTCCCGGCGACTTCGCTACAGTGGTGCCCGGACCCCCGCGGCGTCCACCTCCTCAACCCCCCCAGGGCCGGAAGGCAGCAAGGGTCCGGGAGCTCTGACGGGTGCGGGGGTCCGCCGTATGTCCAGCACGGCGCCACCGCCCCGGCATTACGGAGTGACGAGCCGCTCCGGGATCTCCGAGGCGCAGGCCAGCAGGGCGGCCCGGTCCAGTCCCGCCCCGGCCAGCACATCCACCAGCAGCGCCAGCGCGTCCGGCGGTGTCGGGTTGCCCGGCTGCCCCATGTCCGAGGACAGCACCAGCTTGCCGTACCCCACGGTGCTGATCAGCTCGACCAGCGGGGCCGGATCGCCGCGGTACTGCCGGATCAGCTGGTACGCGGTCACCTCCGCGTGACAGCCCAGGTCCGTCAGCGCCCGCACCTGGCCCGGCGACATGGCCGGCACCACGAAGGTGGGGTGGGTCAGCAGGATCCGGCGAACCCCCGCCCGTCGCGCGTCCTGGACCAGCCAGGCCGTCTCCGCGGCGGACACGTGCCCGGTCGCCAGCACCGCATCCGCCCGTGCCACCGATTCGATCACCCGGCGGGCCGCGACCTCGGTGGACGTGTCGACCGGCGGCAGCGCATAGGTGACGTCGGCCAGGTCCGGCTCTGTGGAGCACAGGCGGGCCACGCCCCGAACCCCCGGCGCCCGGGCGTCCGCGGTCGGCATCCAGATGACCCTGGCGCCCATCGCTAGGGCGGCGGCCACCGCGGCCGGATTGATCCCGCCGACATGCTGGTTGAGTGCCTGACCGCCGTACACCGCCAGACCGTCGCCGGTACCTGCGGCCGCGCGTCCCGCCGTGCTGTCGTAGTGCGCCTTGAGCACGCAGCCGGAGAAGCCGGCCTCCCGGTACCAGTCGAGCACCTGAGCGTCTCCCGCGCGGCGAGCCACGATGTCCGGCGCGGCGTGCACGTGCAGGTCGAACATCGCCACCTCCCCCGGGCCGACTCCGATGCGCGTGCCCCGCCCCGGATGCCCGCGACGCTACGCCGGGTCCGTCACCGCCGCGTACCGTGAGGCTACGGGCCCATTCCGACCGCACGGCGACGGTTCGGCGCTGAACGTGCGGGAGTCGGTCTTTCAGAAGTACCCGCAGCTGGAGCCGCTGTTCAAGCAGGTGTCCAGCAAGCTGACCCAGGACGCCATCCTGCAGATGAACACCGACGTGGACGTCAAGGGCCAGCAGGCCAAGGACGTGGCCAAGAACTGGGCCACCAAGGAGGGCCTGCTCGGCTGACGGAAGGATCACCGGTGGTGGGGGATCGGCCCCTTCCGGTGGCTCGCCACCCGCACCACCGGTGATCCCCCCGGCAGGGTCGGGGCCGCGGGCGTCCGGACCGGGCGTCACGCACGTGGCCGGTAGTCGGCCCCACCACGTACCCTCGCTTCGTGGCCCTGGCTCTCTACCGCAAGTACCGCCCGGCGACGTTCGCCGAGGTGGTCGGGCAGGAGCACGTCACCGAGCCGCTGCGCACCGCGCTGGCCGCCGGCCGGATCAACCACGCCTACCTGTTCTCCGGTCCGCGCGGCTGCGGCAAGACCTCCTCGGCCAGGATCCTGGCCCGGTCGCTGAACTGCGAGAAGGGCCCCACCCCCGACCCGTGCGGCGAGTGCGCCTCCTGCCTGGCGCTGGCGCCCGAGGGCCCCGGGTCGCTGGACGTGGTGGAACTGGACGCGGCCAGCCACGGCGGTGTGGACGACACCCGCGAGCTGCGCGACCGGGCCTTCTACATGCCGGCCGAGTCGCGCTACCGGGTGTTCATCATCGACGAGGCGCACATGGTCACCAGCCAGGGCTTCAACGCCCTGCTCAAGATCGTGGAGGAGCCGCCGGAGCACCTGGTGTTCGTGTTCGCCACCACCGAGCCGGACAAGGTGCTGCCGACCATCCGCTCGCGCACCCATCACTATCCGTTCCGGCTGCTGCCGCCGGCCATCCTGCGCGCGTTGCTGGAGCGGCTGTGCGCCGAGGAGGGCGTCTCGGTGGAGCCGGCGGTGTTCCCGCTGGTGGTCCGGGCCGGTGCGGGGTCGGCCCGCGACGCGCTTTCCGTGATGGACCAGCTGCTGGCCGGTGCCGGGCCGGACGGCGTCAGCTATGCCAGCGCGGTCGCCCTGCTGGGGGTGACGGACGCCGCGCTGCTGGACGAGATGGTCGACGCGCTGGCCGCCTCCGACGGCGCCAGCGTGTTCGGCGCCGTCGACCGGGTGGCCGAGGGTGGGCACGATCCGCGCAGGTTCGGGGTCGACCTGCTGCAGCGGTTGCGCGACCTGGTGATCCTGCAGGCGGTTCCGGACGCGGCGGACAAGGGGCTCATCGACGCCCCGGAGGACCAGCTGGCCGCGATGGCCGCCCAGTCCGACCGGCTGCCCACCGCGACGCTGACCAGGTTCGCCGAGGTACTGCACACCGGGCTGACCGACATGCGCGGCACCACCTCGCCCCGCCTGGTGCTGGAACTGCTGTGCGCCCGCATGCTGCTGCCGGCCGCGTCGCTGGCCGACGGCGCGCTGTTGCAGAGGTTGGAGCGGGTGGAACGCCGGCTGGACATCGCGGGTGGTGACGGGGACGGCGGCAGGTCGGGCGGCGACGGCGGTGACGGAGCCCCCGGCGCCGCCGCATCCGGCGCGAGCGCCCCCGCCGGGACGGGCCCGGCGCCCCGCCGGTCGCGGACCTCCTCGGCCGGGTCGGCGCCGCCACCGGCGTCTCCGGCACAGCGGGCATCATCCGCACAGCCGGCATCATCCGCACAGCGGGCGTCATCCACACCGCCAGCACAGCCGGCACGATCAGCACGGTCCGCCGGTGCGGCGGCCGGCCAGGGCGCAGCCTCGTCCGCGCCGAGCCCCTCGTCGCCGACGCCGCCGCGGGACGACCTGGGGCTGCCGCCCCCGCCGGTGCTGTCCTCCGACCGGCCGTCCGAGGCGTCGGCCGCGGCCGAGTCGGCCACCGGCGGGGACGCCGCCGCGCCGGCCGCCCCGTCACCGCCATCGGGCGCCGACGTCGGTGTCACCGACGTCCGCCGGGTGTGGACCGAGATCCTCGCCGCGGTCAAGCGGCAGCGGCGCACCACCCAGGTGCTGCTGGAGTCCGCCACCGTGGCCGGCGTGCAGGGTGGGGTGCTGTCGCTGACCATGCCGTCGGCGGCGCTGGCCCGCCGGGTCACCGAGTCGAGCAACACCGATGTGCTGCGTGGCGCCCTGCGCGAGGTGCTGGGGGTGGACTGGCGCATCCACTGCGAGGCGGGCGATGGCGCGCCCGGCCAGCCGGCGGGAGACCCTGGGTCCGGCGGCGCCGATCCCACCCGGGGCGCGGCCGCGTCCCGCTCGGCCTCCGCATCGTCTGGCTCCGCGGAGCAGGCCGCCGCCGGCGACCCCGCGGCCACGCCGCCGGGCGAGCCGGACCGGGACGAGGCCAACCCGTACGACGAGATCGACCCGGACGCGCCCCCCGCGACCGTTCAGGATCCCGAGGAGATCGCCATCGAACTGCTCGCGGATCGGCTGGGTGCCCGGCGGCTCGATCAGCAGGGGTGATCCGGTCCGGCGGTGCAAGCCCCGAGCCGGTGACGGGGCTCAGGTCAGCGCCGCCACCAGCGCGATCAGGGCGGGAAGGATCGACAGCACCGCGAGGGCGCGCATGCGGGCCAGGTTCGTCACCGGCCGCCCCGACCGCACCGCCACGTTGATGGCCCGGTAGCGGCGCGCGGCGAACAGGAAGCAGCCCAGGGCGACCAACAGCATCAGCAGCGCCGGCAGGTGCCGC
>JBIQML010000270.1:0-6469 GCA_044463405.1 Nakamurella lactea
GCGGAAATGTGACGGATGATCCTGGTGGGACCAACTTCGTGCATGCCGACGAAGTTGATCCACGCAGAGTGGTGGCGGGGAGTCCCGGGCGGCGCGCTACAGGCTCAGCGCCGGGACCGGCCCGGCGGATCGCTTGCGCCGCAACGTCACCCGCCGGGACCCGTCCGGGAAGCGCAGCACCCGGGCGAGCTCCCACCCGGTGAACTCCGCCCGCACCGACAGCATCACCGCCGCCGACGACCGCGAGGTCGACGGGTCGATCCGCAGCGGTCGGTACTCGTAATCGTCCTGCGAATCACCACCGGCATCACCGCCGGTGTCCGCGCCAGCCGCTCCCGCGATGGCGACCACCTCCCGTGCACGCAGGGCCAAGGCGTCGTCACCGGCCGGCTCGGCGGTACCGGTGACGGTGTTCGGTCAGTCTGCCCCATCTACCGCCGGTTGCGCACGACCCGGCGGGCGGAAATCCTGCCGATCCTGCGCGGGCTCGGCGCCCGAATCGTCCTGCACCCCGGGGGCGGCGCCGGCCAGCAGCGCGGCCAGCCGGGTGCGCCGCGGCCGGGAGCCCACCAGCCGGACCGCGCCGGCCAGCATCGGCCCCGCCGCGTGCACCACCGATAGGTGGATGCGGGCCCTGGTCAGCGCCGTGTAGACCAGCGGCCGGGACAGCATCCGGCCGGCCTCGGGCGGCAGCACCACCACCACGGCCTCCCACTCCGAGCCCTGCGCCCGGTGCACCGTCACCGCCCAGCCGTGCAGCAGGTCGTTCAGCGCCTTGCCGGAGATCTCCGACTCGCCGCCGGGAAAGGCCACCCGCAGCGACTTCTCGCCGGTGTCCACCACCGTCCCGACCTCGCCGTTGGCGTACCCGGTCGGTTCGGCGTCCAGGTAGTTCGCGGTGGCCACCACCCGGTCGCCGACGTCGAACCCGCGCACCGTGCGGCCCGCATGGGGCCCCGGGTTCAGCCTCGCCTTCAGCGCCCTGTTCAGCGCCTGGGTGCCCGCCGCGCCGCGGTGCACCGGGGTCACCACCTGGACCTGCTCGCCGGAGGCCCCGAACACCCGGGGGATCGAGTCGGTGACCAGCTGCACCACCCGGTGCGCGGCCTCGCTCGACCCGGCGGCCGGCACGATCACCACCTCGCGGTCACCGGGGTCGGCGGGGATCAGCTCGCCGGCCCGCACCGCGGTGGCCAGCCGGGCGATCGCGCCGCCCTCGGTCTGCCGGTACAGGGTGGTCAGTTCGGTGACGGGGAACGTGGCCGACTCCAGCACGTCGCCGAGCACCCGACCGGGCCCGATGGACGGCAGCTGCGCGGGGTCGCCGACGATCAGCAGGTGGGTGGCGTCCGGCAGCGCGGACAGCAGCGCGGCGGCCAGTTCGACGTCCAGCATGGACGCCTCGTCGACCACCACCATGTCGGCCTCGATGGGGTCGTACTCGTCGTGCTCGAACAGGCTCCCGGTCTCGCCGGGACCGCGCCGTGCGCCCAGCAGCCGGTGGATGGTCATCGCCTCGACGGCGCCGGAGCCCTCGGGGGCGCCCGCCGAACCGGCCGCCGAGCGTCCGACGGCGACCAGCTCCGACAGCCGCTTGGCGGCCCGGCCGGTGGGGGCGGCCAGCGCGATGGTCTTGTGCGCCGCCAGGCACATCGTCACCACCGCGGCCACCGTTCGGGACTTGCCGGTGCCCGGCCCTCCGGTCAGCAGCGAGACCGCCTGGGCGGCCGCGGTGACGACGGCGGATGCCTGCACCGGGTCCAGCCCGGTCGCGGCCGCGCGGGCCTGCTTCTCGGTGGCCAGGTGCTCGGCGCCGCGCCGCAGCCGATCCAGGTGCCGGACGATGCCGTCCTCGGCGGCCGCCAGCACGGCGCGCGCCACCCAGCGCTCGCCGGAGCCGGTGGGGTCGGGCACCTCGGCCACCAGGTCCGCCCGGATCGCGGCGGCCACCGCGGCGTGCACCCCGGTCGCCGCGTCGATGCCGAACGGACGCAGCCCGTCGGCGACCAGGTCGACGGGCGCCGCGGTGTGCCCGTCCCGGGCGAACCGCGCCAGCGTCCAGTCCACCAGCGCCCGGGCGCGTCGCGGATCGTCCCGCCGCACCGCGGGGTCCAGCGCCCGCGCCAGCCGGTCGGCCTGCGGGACGCCGGCGTCGGGCAGCACCAGCAGCCGCCACGGATCGGCGCGCAGCGCGGCGGCCGCGGCGTCACCGAGGGCGTCGGTCAGCCGCGTCACCCAGCGGGCCGGGATCTCCTGCGGCACCAGCAGTTCCGCCAGCTCGTAGGCCTGGCCGGCGCCGATCCAGGCGGTGTACAGCCGGTTGGCGCGCTTGTCGGTGACCTTCGGCAACGCGGCCAGCGCCGCGACGCTCACCCGCTCCGGCCCGGTGATGCCCGCGGCCGCCATCTGCTCGGCCAGCACCGGGCCGACACCGGTCCACAGGCCCGCGGCGCAGAACTCCGCGAACACCGAGGGGGCGGCAGCACTCATTCGGCGAACGCTATCGGGTCGGGGACCGGCCGCCACCGGGTTGTCCACAGCCCTCGGGGAGGGACGGGGCCGGGATCGGCCGGAACGGTGCCCTGGCCGGTGACCGGTCGGGCCCGGTCGGGACGTCGGCCGGTCAGTCGTCGCCGCCGGTGGTGCTCACGTCGTCCAGCGCCCGGCGGATCTCCGGCGGCAGGGTGATCTGCTCCGCCGCCAGCGACCCCTGCAGCTGCGCGACGTCCCGCGCGCCGACCACGGCAGCGCTCACCCCGGCGCGGTCCCGCACCCAGGCGCACGCCACCGCCAGCGGGGAGGTGCCCAGGCCGTCGGCGGCGGTCGCCACGGCCTCGACCACCCTGGCCGCGGCGTCCGTGCGATGCCGTCCCACGTACCGGGTGAAATGCGGGGACGCGCCACGGGAGTCGGCGGGGGTGCCGTGCCGGTACTTGCCGGTGAGCACCCCGCGGCCCAGCGGCGCCCAGGCCAAAAGGCCCATGCCGTGCACCGCCGCGGCGTCCAGCAGCGACTCCTCGGGGGTGCGCTCGACCAGGGAGTACTCGGCCTCCACGGCCACCAGCGGGCAGCCGGCGCCGCGCAGGTAGCCGGCGTGGGTGGCCAGCTGCCAACCGGCGTGTCCGGACACCCCGACGTAGACGGCCCGCCCGGAGTCCACCGCGGTCTGCAGGGCCGAGCAGGTCTCCTCGAACGGCACGGACGCGTCGAATCCGTGCACCAGCCACAGGTCGACATGGTCGGTGGACAGCCGCTGCAGCGACCCGTCCAGCGCCGCCAGCAGCCTTCCCCGTCCGCCGCCGACTCCGACCGTGGTGGTGGCCAGCACCACCGACTCCCGCGGCACCACGTCCGGCACCAGCGTCCCGATGATCGACTCGGCGTCGCCCTCGCCGTAGATGTTGGCGGTGTCGATCAGCGTTCCGCCGGCACCGACGAAGGCCTCCAACTGCGCGGCGGCGGCATCCGCGTCGGTGTCCCGCCCCCAGGTCATGGTGCCTAGCGCCAGCCGCGACACCTCCAGGCCGCTGCGTCCCACTCGCCGTTGCTCCATGCAGGCCAACCTACGGGGCGGCACCCCGTCGCCGGCGGCGACCTGCCGGTTAGCCGTACCGGTCGGCCGGGCCGGTCGATGTGCCGGTCGGCTGGGCCGGCGGCGACGTGCCGGTCGGCCGGGCCGGTGCGGACCTCGCCGACCGGACGGCACCGCGATCCGTCTCGCCCGGCTGCCGGCCGGGCGCCGCCGTGCGGTCTGAGAGGATCGGATGCATGCGACTCGGACTGGGGCTGCCGCTGGCCAGTACGGCGGCCGACCTGCACGACCAGATCGGGCTGGCCGTCACGGCCGACGAGTCCGGCTACGACGCCGTGTGGGTGCCGGAGGCCTACGGCGCGGACGCGGTCAGCATGCTGGCGACCGTCGCGGCCCGCACCGAACGCATCGGCATCGGGGCCGGCGTCATGCAGATCCCGGCGCGCACCCCGGCGATGACGGCCATGACCGCCGCGACCCTGGACGTGCTCTCCGGCGGCCGGTTCCGGCTCGGCCTCGGGGTGTCCGGCCCCCAGGTGTCCGAGGGCTGGCACGGCGTGGCGTTCGCCGACCCGCTGGGCCGCACCGAGGAGTACGTGCACATCGTGCGCGACGCGCTGTCCCGCCGCCGCGTCACCGCCGGCGGCAAGCACTTCACGCTGCCGCTGCCGGACGGGATGGGCAAGTCCCTGGTGCTGGCGCTGCAGACCCAGCGGCCCCGCATCCCGATCTACCTGGCCGCCGTCGGCCCGAAGAACCTGGAGCTGACCGGCCGGATCGCCGACGGCTGGCTGGGCATCTTCTTCGACGCCGAGCACGGTGGCGCGCACGTCCGCACCATCCGGGACGCGGCCTCCGCCGCCGACCGTGACCCGGCCGGCATCGACATCTCCGTGCAGGTGCCGGTCTCCCTGGCCGACGACCTGACCACCGCCGCCGCCGCGGTCCGGCCCTACGCCGCGCTGTACATCGGCGGCATGGGCTCGCGGAGGGCCAACTTCTACCACCGGATCGCCACCGCGATGGGGTACCGGGCGGAGGCCGACGAGGTGCAGGACCGGTTCCTGGCCCGCGACTACTCCGGGGCCGCGGCCGCGGTGCCGCTGGAGTTCCTGGACCGGACCTGCCTGCTGGGCGACGAGTCACGCATCGCCGACGGGCTGCGCCGGCTGGCCGACGCGGGGGTGACCAGCGTCAACCTCAACCCCGCCGGGGCACCGGTCGCCGTCCAGGGCGCGCAGACCCTGCAGACCGTGATGCGGGTGGCGCGCTCCGAAGGACTGGCCGAGTGACGGGCACCGCCGACGGGTCCGGGGCGGCGGAGCCGGCGCCGGGGGGCACGCTGATCCTGCTGCGGCACGGCCGGTCGACCGCCAACAACGCCGGCGTGCTGGCCGGCCGCTCCGAGGGCGTGGACCTGGACGACACCGGCGCCGCGCAGGCCGCCGGCCTGCACGCCCGGCTCGCCGGGGCGCGCATCGCCCGGCTGGTCTCGTCACCGCTGCTGCGCTGCCGCCGCACGCTGCAGCCGCTGGCCGACGCGCTGGGCCTGCCGGTGCAGGTCGACGAGCGCATCGCCGAGGTCGACTACGGCTCCTGGACCGGCCGGGCGCTGTCCGAGCTGGCGAACGAGCCGCTGTGGCGCACCGTGCAGCAGCACCCCGCGGCGGCCGGATTCCCGGACGGGGAGACGCTGGCCGGAGTGTCGGCCCGGGCCGTGCGGGCCGCCAGGCAGCACGCCGCGCAGGCCGGGGACGGCGGGGCCGTGCTGCTGTGCTCGCACGGGGATGTGATCAAGGCGATCCTGGCCGACGCGCTCGGCATGCACCTGGACTCGTTCCAGCGGCTGGTGGTCGGGCCAGCGTCGCTGTCGGTGGTCCGCTACACGCCGCTGCGGACCTTCGTGGAACGCGTGAACGACACCGGATCGCTGGACGGGGTGGGCGCGCCACCGCCCCAGGACAGGGGCGGTGACGGGGCGTCGGGACCGGGCGACGCCACGGTCGGCGGCGACCCCGGCCGGCCACTGGCCTCGGCGCCGCTGGAGCCACCGGCCGGGCGGGACGTGTCCTAAGCTCGAAGGTGCCATGGCCCGACAGGTACACGTCTTCCGCTCGCCCGACCGGTTCCTCGCCGGAACGATCGGGCAGCCCGGCGAACGCGAGTTCTACCTGCAGGTCGTCGACGGCCGGCGGGTGCTGTCGGTGGCCTGCGAGAAACAGCAGGTGGCGATCCTGGCCGACCGGCTGGACCTGCTGATCACCGAGGTCGCCCGCCGGCTGGGGACCGAGGCGGCGGCGGCCGACACCGCCGAGGACGTGCCGCTGCTGGACACCCCGGTGGACGCGGAGTTCCGGGTGGGCACCATGGGCCTGGCCTGGGACGGCGAGGGGTCCCAGGTGATCGTGGAGCTGCTCGCGCTCACCGACGAGGAGGTCGGCGAGGACATCGTGCTGGAGGACCGGGAGGACGGTCCCGACGCGCTGCGGGTGTTCCTGTCCCTGGCGGAGGCCCGCAACTTCGCCCACCACGCGCAGAGCGTCGTCGCGGCCGGCCGCCCGCCGTGCCCGCTGTGCGGCAACCCGCTGGACGCCGACGGCCACATCTGCCCGCGGTTGAACGGGTATCACCGCGGTGCCGGCGCCTGACCCCGGCGGCACGCCCGGAACGGCGCTCCCAGGGTCCACGGCCGCAGGCCGGCCGGACGACGCGACCGTCGAGCGGGTGCTGCGCCGCGGCGAGCTCACCCTGACCGGCCGGCTCACCGACGCGTCCAACGTCACCCTGCTCGGATCGGTCGGCCTGGAGGGCGTCGGCGTCGCCTGTGTGTACAAGCCGGTCCGCGGGGAGCGGCCGCTGTGGGACTTCCCGGACGGCACGCTGGCCGGCCGGGAGGTGGCCTCCTACCTGATCGCCGAGGCGGCCGGATGGCGGTGC
>JBIQML010000271.1:0-6453 GCA_044463405.1 Nakamurella lactea
AACAGCTCCTGGTAGCCGTCGACGACCTCGACGCCGAGCCGGTCGGCCATCGCCCGCCCGCGGGTGGCCGATTCGGCCTCGGGCGCGTGGGCGGCATCCGGGTCGGCGACGCGCAGCTGCACGTCCGGCCGGGCGGCCAGCAGGGCGGCGTACCCGGCGGCGTGCACGTGCGCGAACGAGGCCAGGCCGATGCGCACCGGCGGCTGCGCGGACGCGGTCACGGGCTCACCGCCGACACCTCGGACACCGCCACCGGCTGTCCCGTGCTGGCCGAGCGGCTGGCGGCGAGCGCGATGTCCAACGCGGCCAGGCTGTCCTCGGCGGTGACGCGCGGTGCCGGCCCGCCGGCGATCGCGGCGGCGAACTCCGCCAGCTCGTCGTCGAACGGCGTGCGCTTCCCGGTCCCGCCGGGGATCACCACCCCGGCGCGCTCGTCCCGGACACCGGCCCACTGCACGGCCTCGGCCCGCCCGCTGGAGTGCCGCAGCAGGCCCGCCGAGCCGGCCAGCGAGAATTCGGTGGAGAACACCTGGTCGGGGGTGGTCCAGGCGCCGGTGAGGTGGGACAGGGCGCCGCCCTGGTGCCGAAGGACGAGGTAGGCGGTGACGGTGCCTCCGGGGCCGGCCACCATCGTGGAGTACACGCTGGCGACCTCGCCGGCGATCCACCGCGCGAAGTCGATGTCGTGGATCATCTGGTCGACCATGATCCCGCCGGACAGCGCCTCGTCGAAGAACCACACCGGGGCCGGGGCGGGGCCGCGGCGGGACAGCCGTAGCACTGCCGGGGTGCCGATCCGGCCGGCCGCGACGGCCGCCCGGGCGGCGGCGTACTCGCCGAAGAACCGCACCACCTGGCCCGGCCAGAGCTGCACGCCGGCGTCCGCGCAGGTCCGGATCATGGCCGCCGCCTGCTCGTGCGTCAGGGCCAGCGGCTTCTCGCAGATCACGTGCTTGCCGGCTCCGGCGGCGGCCTGCACGACCTCGGGGTGCGTGTAGGTCGGGGTGCACACGTCGATCAGGTCGCTGCTGTCCAGCAGGGCGTCCAGGGTGTCGCACACGCCCGCCCCGTAGCGGCCGGCGACCTCGGCGACTCCGTCACCGATCGAGTAGACCTGCACCGGCAGGCCGAGTCGTCGCCAGGCGGCCAGATGCAAGTGCGCGATGCCGCCGGCACCGACCATGCCGATGCGCAGTCCGGGGTGGGGGGCTGCCTGGCTCATGCTGGCCGATTGTTCCGCACCGGGTCCGGCCGGTGACATGCGGCCCGGCGCAATCCTGGGTTTGAGCGCCCCCGAACCGACCCTGCGGGGTGAACTCCTCCTTCCCCTTTCCGTTGGCGTGCGCAACGTTTCTGCGTCGGGTCTCGTCATTGAAGTAGAGGGAAAGGCAGGGGCATGCTGGCCGATGGTGATGGGCGGGTGCCTGGCGCGGACTTTGAGCGGTTCGCGGCGCAGCACTTGCCGGTCCTGCTGCGCACGGCGACGGCGCTGTGCGGGGACCCGCGCCAAGCCGAAGACCTGACCCAGGACGTGCTGTTGAAGGTGTTCCAGCACTGGGAACGCGTTCGCAGAGCCGAGCATCCCGACGCGTATGTGCGCCGGATGCTGGTCAACAAGTTCCTGTCATGGCGCCGGGCGCGGGTTGTTCTGATCCTGACCGGCCGCGCGGCCCGGGATGGTGCCGTGCCGGACCCGGCGGAGAACCAGGCGGACCGGGACGAGGTGGCCGGGCTGCTGCGAGCCCTGCCCCGCAAGCAGCGCGCCGTGCTCGCGTTGCGCTACTACGTCGGATCATCCGACGCGGAGATCGCCGCGACGCTGGGGTGCAGCCCGCTGGCGGTGCGGTCCCGCGCTGCCCGGGCCATGGCCACGCTTCGCGCCGTACTGGCATTGCCATCCGCCTCAACCGAGGGGAAGGGATCACGATGACGGTGGAAGAACAGTTGCGAGCGCACTACGCGCAGATCGCCGACGACCCCCACGCGCAGCGCCGGCTGGCCCAGTACGCGGCCGGCCTGGCCCAAGACTCTCGCAGGCATTCCCCTGGGACGGTCTGGGCGGTCATCGCCGCCGCCGCGGCGGTGGTCGCCATCGCCGCGATCAGCTACGCCCTGGCCGGCCCCTCGGCGGCACCGGGCCCGATGTCCGTGCCAGCGGCGAACGCCAGCCAGACCCACCAGCACGGCAACAGCCCCAGCAGGCTGCCGACATCCTCCGCCGGTCCCAGCCCGACGAGCCGGCCAACCGCCGGCAACATTCCGCTGACCCCGATCCCACCGCTGCCCGCAGCCAAGCGCCTTCCCAACGGCGCCTGCAGGGCCGGTGACAGCACGATGAACATCGGAGGCCCCCACGCCCCACTGCCGACCGTCAACACCGCCACCACCGGTGCCGTCGTGTACTGGCTGCCAGGGGCGAACAACAACCCGTGCCGCTCGGAAAGCGCCAGCATCGGCGCCGACCCTGCTCAAGACCTCGCCCGGCGGATCAACGCCGCCCCGAAGTTCCCGACCGGCACGATGAGCTGCGGATCCGACGACGGAACCGCGATCGCCGTCTACTTCCAGGTACCCGGCGCCCCGAAGACAAAGGGGCAGCTCGTCGTTCTGGCACCCACGGGCTGCCCGAGGATCATCGCGCAGCACCTGTACTCGCGCGTCCTGAAGGGCGGCGTCCTTAGGGCCGACCTCGGCCCCGTCACACCCGCGCAGTGGCGCGCCTACCTCGCCTACGGCTGGTGACCGTGGCATCGAAGCCTGCTGGCAACATCGTCGCGCCCGGTCAGGCGGGGTCCACCACCAGCACCCAGCTGCGCACCGCCGGGAAGTCCACCCCACCGTCCTTCGCCTGCGCCGCGATCAGGCTCTGCACCTCCAGCCTGGTCAGCTGTGCGCCCTTCGGGGTCTCCAGGTGGTACGAGAACCGTTGCTTGGCGGCGAAGACCGCGGTCCGGTCGCCCTTCTTGTCGCCGTTCTTGTCCAGGTAGGAGAACACGATGACCCACGGGGTGTCACCGACGTCCTTGGGGACGCTGACCGTCACCGGCGTGCCCGGGGCGAGTTGCAGATGCGGGGCGTTGGAGTCGTCCTCGCCGCCACTGCACGTCAGCGCGGTGGCGCCGGTCGGCGCCGAGCAGGACAGCGCCACGGGCACCGTCACCGACACCGTTCCCGCGGACACCGTGACCTTGTCCACGTAGGTCTCGCGCGAGCATCCGGCCAGCAGCGCCAGTGCGAGCGCCAGCAGCGCGGCGACGGCCGTGATCGTCGTCCGACGGCGTGGTGGTGCGCCCGCGGCGCGGGGCCGCGGCCGGATCGGGATCGTCACCGGGGGCGGCCGGCCTTCCGGGTGGCTCGCCGTCCGGATCCGCCGGCCTGCTGCCGCCGCGACTGCGGAGCCTGGCCGGCCGCCGGGGTCCCGCCGCTGGCGGGGGCGCCGTTGCCGCCCGCACCGCTGCCGCCGTAACCGGCGGCGTTCGTGCTGCGGTAGCCGGCGGGGCCAGCCATCCGCGGCACCGGCGCGGTGTCGTGCTTGGGCGGGCGGTGCAGCAGGGCACGCAGGCTCACCGCCGGAAGCAGGCTGCGACCCATTCGCAGGGCGATGCACTGGGCGCCGCCGGCGAGCAGCAGCAGCCCGACGATGCCGAATCCGACCATGAACACGGTGTCCCCGGACAGTGCCCACACCCCGCCGATCAGCAGGCCGATGACCCCGCCGAACACCCAACTGAGCTGCAGCACGGACTCGCTGCGGCCGAACGCGGAGGCGCGGCTGACCTCGGGCAGGTTCTGCTGGATGGTCGAGTCCAGGCACACCTTGGCCAGCGACGACGCGGTGGAACCGACCAGGGCGACCGCCCCCGCGGTGATCAGGCCCGGCATCAGGAAGGCCAGCAGCACGGCGGCGATGACGGTGCCAAGGCACACCAGCGCCACGGTCTGCGGGGCGCGCAGCGGAAGTCGGGCCCCCAACGCGTTGCCCAGGAAGCCACCGAGCCCGGCGGCGGCGCCGACCGCTCCGAGCAGCAGCAGCTGCATCAGGCCCTCGTGGTCGGTCGGGGGCGGCGCGGGGGCGCCGGGGGCGGCGACCACCGAACTCGGCTGGTACCGGCTCTTGATCACGAACGCGATGAACAGCGCCAGGAACCCGGTCTCCACCCGGATGGTGGCGTTGGTCCACAGCGCGCCGGCGACCGGCCGGGGCAGCACCCGGTGCCGGTGGGTGCGCTGCCGCTGCTCGACGGGCACCTCGCCCTCGGTGGACTCCACCCAGGCGGGGATCCGCAGGCACAGCCAGCCCCCGACGACCGCCACGGCCGCGGTGAAGCCGAGGGCACCGGCCGAGTTGGTGAGCGCGGCGATGCCGGCCGCGATGCCGCCGGAGACCCCGCCGGCGATCATGCCGAACACGGTCAGCCGGGAGTTGGTCTTGACCAGGGTGATCTGCTCGGGCAGCACGCGGGGGGTCAGCGCCGCCTTGAGCACGCCGAAGGACTTGGACAGCACCAGCATGCCCAGCGCGCACGGGTAGATCACCCAGGAGTCGAACTTCAGCGCCATCACCACGGCCAGCACGGCGCGCCCGAAGCTGGACAGTGACAGCGCGATGCGGCGGCCGTTCTGCACCCGGTCCAGCAGCGGGCCGATGAACGGGGCGATGATGGCGAACGGGGCGACCGTCAGCAGCAGGTACAGCAGCACCTTGCCGGTGGAGTCGGCCTTCGCGGCGGCGAAGAACAGCGTGTTGGCCAGCGCCACGGCCAGCGCGGCGTCGACCGCGTAGTTGGCCATCACGGCGTAGGTCAGGTGGCCGAGGCCGGAGCGATCGGCGCCGTCCGCCGTCACCGCCCCGTGGAACTTCTCCATGCCGCGGTGGGTCAGCTCGCGGCTGCGCAGCGCGGCCACCCGGGTGACGGTCAGCTTGCGGGGGGATCGGCCGCCGAGCCCGCGGGGTACCGGCGGCGGCTCCGGCTCCTCGGGCTGCCCGAGGGTCGGCTCGGAGTACGGCGGCAGTTGCGAGGTGGGGCGGGGGCGGTCGTCGCGACGGTCCGAACCGGTCCGATGGGCGCGGGGGTCAGGACCGGAGGGCCGCCGATCGGGGAGATCGGGGGGATCGGGGCCGTCGGTGTCGTCGCGGGGGTAGCCGGACCGGTCGCGGTCGCGCCGCCCGGCGTCGCGGCGGTAGCCGGCGTCGTCACGGTCGCCGTCCCAGTCGTCGCGGTCCCGGTATGTCCGGCTCTCCCGTCCGCGGTCGTCGCGGACATCGTCGGCATAGCCGGACCCGCGGCGGCCGTAGCCGTCGTCGGGGTAGCCGTGGTCGGGGTAGCCGTCGTCGGGGTAGCCGGAGTCCCGGTAGCCCCGGTCGCGGCGCCCGCGGCCGCGGCCATCACCGGACCGGGGCGGCGGCGCCTCGCCGTACGGATCCGCGTCGTACGGATCGGGGTGGTATGCAGCCGGTTCGTACGGTTCCCGCCGGTACGGCTCGGCCCGGCCGGACCGGCGGGCGCGGGGATCGGCCGGCCGCCCGTCCTGATCACCCGGCGGAGTCGTCCATTCCTGCGGGCCGGTCGGCGGCGGTGGGGGCTGCCGGCCGGTCGGTGGTGCAGCGGGCTGCCGGCCCGGTGCGGGGCGCAGGGCTCCCGGAAGGTTCGACCCCTGACCGGGCGGGGTGGGCGGGCGCCGCAGCACCGTCGTCTCCTGGTAGCCGGCCGGGTCGGGCGGCGGTGCCGGTGGACGCCGAATGGGCTGGCCGCCCTGTTGCTGCGAAGATGCCGGCTGCTGCGCGGATGCCGGGGGCGTGCGACCGCTGGTCGGGCCGTCGTCCGGTGCCGGGTTGCCCGCAGACGGGTTGCCGCCGGGCGCGGCCGTGCCCCCTGGCGGAGGCGTGCCGCCGGGCGGGGGCGTGCCGCCGGGCGGTGGCCGCCGCGGCAGCGCGGTGGTGCGCTGCTCGTCGGCGGGGCTTCCCGGCCCCGGGGGCTGACCTGTCACGTCCTCATCCTGCCGCACATGATGCCGCCGTGACGGGTTCCGCGGCCGATCGCGGCATCTTCCCGTCTTCGAGCGCCGTGAGCGTCGCGGAGACCGGGGCGAACCATCAAACGCCGTACGGCATCATGGGCGTGTGGTTTTCCCGAATATCACCGGCGCCGTCGACGGCTCCACCGCCGTGATCGACGGCCCTCCGGTCGGCTCCGTCACCGTCGAACTCGATGAGGCCGCCCTGGACGTGGCGCGCTCGGCCGCCGTCGCCGAGGCCGGTGACGCAGACCTGGTCGGGGACGCCGTCGACGCGTACGCCGAGGACCCGGTCGCCGTCACCGCCCGGTTCCAGGCGCTGGTGCCCGGCTATCGGGGCTGGCTGTGGTCGGTGACGATCGCCCTGCTGGAGGCGGCACCGCCCGCCGGTGACGAAGCCCCGGTTCCGGGCGAGGTGCCGGCCGAGCCCTCCTGCAC
>JBIQML010000272.1:0-6449 GCA_044463405.1 Nakamurella lactea
GGCACACTCGACACCATGCCGGAGCTCCCGGAGGTCGCGGCGCTGGCCGCCTTCCTGACCGCCCACGCGGGCGGCCGGCGGATCACCGCGGTCCAGGTCGCCGCGCTGAACGTGATGACCACCGTCGATCCCCCGGCCTCGGCCCTGGTGGGACGGACCGTGGATCACGCCACCCGGCACGGCAAGTTCCTGGATATCGTCACCAGCGGGCCGGCCTCCCCGGAGCTGCACCTGGTGATCCACTTCGCCCGGGCCGGCTGGCTGCGCTGGTCCGATGCGCTCGCCGCCACGCGGCTGAAACTCGGCGGGCCGATCGCGCTGAGACTCGCGGTGGAGGCCGGCGGCGGTTTCGATGTCACGGAGGCGGGGACGAAGAAATCCGTGACGGCTGCCATCGTGTCCGATCCCCTCGACGTACCCGGGGTCGCCCGGCTCGGCCCGGATGCGCTCGGGCTCGACGGAACCGGGCTCGCCGCAACCGATCTCGGCCGAATCCTGGCTGGCTCCCACGGCCGGCTCAAGACAGTGCTGACAGACCAATCGGTGATCGCCGGGATCGGCAACGCCTATTCCGACGAGATCTTGCATGCGGCGAGGCTGTCCCCGTTCCAGGCTGCGGGCAGTCTCGGCCCCGATGCGCTGGAGCGGCTGGCCGCGGCGACACGGGACGTGCTCACGGACGCCGTCCGGCGGAGCATCGGCGCCGAGGCGGCCCGGCTCAAGGGCGAGAAGCGCAGTGGCCTGCGGGTGCATGCCCGCACCGGGCTGCCCTGCCCGGTGTGCGGCGACACCATCGCCGAGGTCGCCTACGCCGACCGGTCGTTCCAGTACTGCCCGACGTGCCAGACCGGCGGCCGCCGGCTCGCCGACCGGCGACTGTCCCGCCTGCTGCGATGACGCCGCAGCGCCGGTGAGCCGTCGCCGCCATCGCGCCAACCGTAAGCCGGACGTCAGAACTCAGCATGATGCGGCGATAGCCCGACATGTGCCGCACAAACCCCGAGGTGCCGCGTGTCAAGGTGCCCGCGAATTTTGAACCCTTGACAGTCGTATCGCGAGTCCTATACTGGACGGACCAGCAGACCAGCGGGCCAGCAGACCAACAAGCCAGCAGACCAGCCGGCACCGGAATCTGCGAAGATGCACCCACGAGGTTCAGACCAATCCGAGGCGGGGATCCACCATGGCGAGCGCATCGACGCCGACCAACTCCAGCGTTGAATCGCTCAACGGGCTCGGCCCGGTACACAGTTCATTCATCTATCAGCAAGTGGCCAGCAAGTTGGCGCGGTTCATTAGCCAGGAACTGAAACCCGGCGACGTGCTGCCGTCGGAACGGGACCTGGCTCAGCAGTTGGCCGCCTCGCGACAGTCCATCAGGGAAGCGCTGCGGACGTTGGAATTCGGCGGCCTGGTACAGACCAGGCGCGGCACGCCGAGCGTGGTGGGCACGCCGCACCTGTGGTACTTGACCGAGTGGCTGTCCGCCTCGGTGCCGCGCACCAGCGAGAACACGCACAACCTGATGGATGTGCGCGCCGTACTGGAGATCCACGCGGCGAGCTTGGCGGCCAAGAACATCACGGAGGAGCAACTAGGCCGACTACGCGAGAATCTTGAGCGGACGCGCGTCAAAGCTTCAGCCGGAGAGAATCCACTGGGTGAAGACGATGAATTCCACTCGATATTATTCGAAGCCTGTGGAAATACGCTCCTGCAGCTCTTGGAAGGAGTCCTCGCGGGCCTTCTGCGCGCGGTACGCGAAGAAATCCTCACGAAAATAGACCGCGGAAAGCGAATGGTCAAACTGCACGGCGCGATCCTCACGGCCCTCGAAGGTCGGGATCCGGATGCTGCGGCGGAAGCGATGCGCACACACATGGTTTCCGTCCAGAAGTTGATCGACGGTCTTTTTGATTCGAAAGAATCGCCCGAGGGTGATGGCGAGGAATCGTCGCCATAGCCACCGAACAAGTTGTGCTCAAGAAAGCGGAGTAACTCATCACATGGCACCTGAAATAACAGACTTCGCGCGTAGACTGGAGGCTCTTTATGTGCCGGCAGTCGCAGATGCACTTGACAAGATGGGGTATTGGAATCAGCTGCTGAGCCCCGGCATTATTCCGCTGCGGCTTGGCGACAAGATCGCGGGCCCGGCGTATACCGCCAAGGGAAGTTCGACCGTGAACACCACCACGGCGCCTGGCTCGAGAATTGTCTCCGAGCTGCCCCCAGGCGCCATCGCGGTCTGGGACACCAGCGGAGACACCGTCACGGGCCACTGGGGCGAGCTCATGAGCAACACGGCCATTCTGCGCGGTTGCCGTGGTGCGGTGGTCGACGGGGGCATCCGGGACACGCAGAAAATCCTGGACTCCGGATTCGCGGTATGGCACAAGTACCGGTCCGCGGCCGACGCCCGCGGCCGATGGACCATCACCGAATCGAATATTCCGATCATGATCGATGGAGTCGTCATTACCCCCGGCGACTACATATTCGCCGATTCGGACGGCGTCGTTGTTATCCCCCAAAGCATCCTGGAAAAAGTAGTCAGTGATGCCGAGACCATCGTGCACCAGGAAGACTCGATTCGCGATGCGGTGGGGCAAGGACGATCGCTGGGCGAGATGTATGAACACTTCAAGTCGACGGACCGGCCGCCACGGACCTATGTGCACCCGCCCGTCAGCATTAATTCGCAATCCGACCTCGTGTAGCACTACCGATCTATCGCGTTAATAGCTATTCCACCTACTGTCCCCGCCGTCATATGACGGTTAGTTCGGCATGTCGTCATGACCTGCCATTAAGAAAGTAGAGAACTGGAATGAAAGCACGAAGCCTGATCAAGTACGGCCGGAGATTCACCGCAGTAGTAGCGCTGGCGGCGATGGCAAGCATCGCGGCTTGCGGATCGAATTCTGGCGGGGAATCATCCCAGAGCACCTCCGCCACGCAATTGTCGTCATCCGGGGACGCGGCGCCCGACGCCAGCAGCGGCGACGGCGGCCAGCAAACGGGCAGCGCGGACGGCGAGGCCGTTGTCCTCGACTTCCCGAACTTCCAAAATATCGAGAAGCCGTACGCCACGTGGTGGGAGGCCTTCCTCGCGGACTACCGAGCCAAGTATCCGAACGTCACGGTCAACGTCTCCAGCGTGTCGAACTCCGCCGGTCTGCAGGAACTGGCCACCACGCGCTTCGCGGCCGGGAATCCGCCGGACATCCTGCACGCCGCCACCGGCAGCTTCGCGTCGTTCGCCAACGCTGGCTATCTGATGCCGCTGGACGACATCCTCGCGGACACCAACGTGCCCAAGTCGTGGGGCGACCTGCAAAGTTCCTTCGTGTGGGAAGGCAAGACGCTCGGCGTGATGTCGCTGTCGTCGGCGCTGGTGCTGCACTACAACAAGAAACTGCTGGATGCCGCGGGCGCGAAGGTACCGACCACGCCGGACGAGCTTATCGCCGCTGCCAAGGCAGTGATGGATCCTGCCAATGGCGTCTACGGGTTCGCTGGGTCCACGGCGGGCACGGACACCACACTGCAGAACCAGGGCGGCGCCTTCGTCTACGGAATGGGCGGTTCCTGGTTCAACGACTGCGAACCGAACGTCACCAGTCCGGAGACCGAGGCCGCGTTGAAGGTGTATCGATCGGTGATGGAGACGTCGCCGAAGGGCATGCAGGGCAGCCAGGCCAAGACGTTGTTCGGGGCCGGCAAGGCAGCATTCCTCATCGAGAAGCCCAGCTACGCAACGACGATCGTCGCGAATGCCGCGGACGACATGAAGGACGACTTCGGCACCGTACGCCTGCCGTTCGCCCACACGGCCGGCAATGCCAACGTCTACCTGGCGCTGCCGAAGGGACTGTCCGGCGCGAAGCTGGAAGCCGCAACGAACTTCATCAAGCTGGCCGTCAGCCCAGAGTGGCAGAAGAAATACGCAGAGACGATTGGGGCCCCGGCACCGGACGCCAACGCGACCAAGGACCTCGCGGACGCCAACCCGCAAATGGCCTTGTTCAGCCAGTTGACGGCGGAGGCGGTCAATATCATTCCCACCTGCCCCGCGGTCGCGGTGAAGTACCCCGTGCTACAGCGCGAGATCTACGACACGCTGACGAACATCGCCACGACGGACGCCGACCTCGGCACGCTGCTGGAAGGGCTCGAACAGAGCATTTCCAAGAACCTGGGATAGCCAGTCTTGACATTGACCGCTCATTGATGACGCGTGACGGTCACGACAAGCCGCGGCGCGGCACGCTCACCGGCGTGCCGCGTCGCGGGTCGGGAGGCAGTAGTGACTTCCATTCAGCAACGCCGCCGTCAGTCGCACATCAAATTGAGTTCCAGCGTGATGACCCGACGGGCATCTGTATTCGGTTACAGCCTGATCATGCCGGCGGTCCTCATCCTGGCCGCGCTGATCGCGTACCCGTTGGGCCTGCTGGTCATCATGAGCCTGCGACCGGGGCGCTTCCTGTCTCTGCAGCAGGCCGGGCCGGGTTTCGGCCTCAGCCAGTACATCGAGGTCTTCCAGAGCCCGGATACCTGGGTCACGCTGGTTCGGACGTTCGTGTACGTGGCCGGCGTCACGGTACCCAGCTTCCTCATCGGGCTCGGCCTGGCGCTGCTGCTCCGCAGGCCGTTCCGCGGCCGGCGGTGGCTCCGCACGCTGATTCTGCTGCCGTGGGCGGTCCCCGGCGTCGCCGCGTCCACGGTGTTCCTGTGGATGCTGGATTCCACGTTCGGGATCGTCAACAAAGTCCTGCTCCATTTCGGGTTGATCTCCATGCCCGTCTCCTGGTACGGGCAGAGCAGTACCGCAATGGTGGCGGTGATCATTCCGACCGTCTGGAAGCTCTATCCACTGTTCGCAATGGTGTTGATGGCGGCGTTGCAGGCGATTCCGGACGAGCTTTACGAGGCGTCCAGCATCGACGGCGCAGGCAGTCTGGGTCAATTCAGAAGCGTGACGTGGCCAGGCATCAGATCAGCGGCGTACATCGTCGCTATTATCGCTTTCCTTGGCGTGTTCAGGGAATTCGACTTCATCTTCCCGTTGACGGCGGGTGGACCGAACAATGCCACGCTGACCATGCCGATCGACATCTACCTGCAGGCCTTCCAGTTTGCGAACGCGGGTCATGCCGCAGCGCTCGGCGTGGTGGCGACAATTATTGCTGCGGTCGTCGCGATGTTGCTCACCGTCGCCGCGACGTCCCGCGACAAGAACTGAAACGAGGATCGCGAAATGACTGTTTCCCGTCAGTTTCCGTGGCGATTCGTCGTCAGTCTTATCGCCGCCGTGGTCTTGTGTGCGCCGCTGTACTGGATGGTGGTATCGGCGATGCAGCCACAGGAGTCGCTCCTCACGACCAGCGCCAGCATTCTACCGGCGGCATTCTCGTTCAGCGGCTTCACGTCGGTGATCGCGGACAATCCGGTGTGGGCGTGGCTGCGAACCTCGTTCTTCGTCACGATCGGAACCACGGCGATATCGATTGTCGTCAGCACTCTCGCGGGATACTCGCTGTCACGGTTCCGCAATCGCGGACATCAGGTGATGGGATTGGCATTACTGCTGAGCAGGATGCTGCCGGGGAGCCTGCTCGTCATTCCCTTCTATTCGATCTTTCTGAACATCGGCCTCGTCAACAACGTGTTTTCGGTGGTCTTCGTCAACTGCGTGTTTGTGATTCCATTCGCCACGTGGCTGCTGAAGGGCTTCTTCGACGGTATTCCTCGCGAGCTTGAAGAGGCGTGCTTCGTCGACGGCGGGGGTCGCCTGCTGGCCCTGGTGCGGATTATCCTGCCGCTGAGCAGACCCGGCATTCTGGCGGCGGCCACCTATTCGGCGATCTTCGCCTGGGGTGATTTCTTGTTCGCCCGCACGCTGTTGACCAGCGACACCAACTGGCCCGTCACCGTGGGCATCGTGTCGTTCATCGGTGACAACGGCACCAACTGGAACGCCATCATGGCCATGGGACTGATCGCGGTCGCCCCGATGGCCGTGGTGTTTATCGCGTCGGAGCGCTTCCTGACCTCCGGCCTGACAGCGGGTGGGGTCAAGGGATGAGCATCTATCAAGAACTCGGCGTCGGCACGTACATCAATGCCACGGCGTCACTCACGGCGCTCGGTGGCAGCCTGATGCCCCCCGAGGTCCTGGACGCCATGCGAGCGGCAGCCTCCGCATTCGTGGACATACACGAGCTCCAGAGCAGGATCGGCGACGAGATCGCCTCGATGACGCGCAACGAGGCCGCCTACGTCACATCGGGATGCGCCGCCGGCCTCGCGCTCGCGACCATGGCCAGCCGCACGCGGGGCGATCTGGTCGCCACTGCCCGCATCGCGGACGTGGGAAGTGCCGCCGAGCGGAGCGTCCCGCACGAGGTGGTGATGATCCACGGCCAGCGAATGCCCTACGACCT
>JBIQML010000273.1:0-6418 GCA_044463405.1 Nakamurella lactea
GCCAAACTGACGAGCCAGGGTTGGCTCAAGTGGACCAGCGCGGATCTCGACCTGAAGGACATGGGAGCCGTGATGTTCGACATCGGGGCAATCGAAAAGAAGCCTGAAGCACCGACGGACGTGTACATCTATCCCGACAACGTCTCGGGCAAATGGTAGGGCCAGCGCAGGTCCACCCACCGGACGAAGGATCGATGCTCCGTGTGTCGAATGTCTCCATCCACTACGGCGCCAGGACTGTCACGCGAGCCGTAGAGGACGTGTCATTCGAGGTGGGGCGGAATGAGAAATTGGTTATCGTCGGGCCGTCGGGCTGCGGCAAGTCTACTCTGCTAACGGCGATCGCCGGATTTTTGACGCCCGTGGTTGGGACAATAGCATTGAATGGCGCGCTCGTCACCGAACCGGGCCCCGAACGTGTGATGGTATTCCAAGATCTGAATCAGTACCTTCCATGGAAAACCGTCGAGGGCAACGTCCGCTGGGGTATTCGCAAGAGATGGCCGGCTATGGCCAAGGTTGAGAGGGGCGAGCTGGCCCGTCACTACATCGATGCGGTGGGTCTTGCAGGGTATGAGGACCGATACCCTCACCTCCTGTCCGGAGGGCAGAAACAGCGCGTAGCGCTGGCCCGAGCCTTTGCGGTCAAGCCGGCTCTTTTGCTGTTGGATGAACCGTTCGGTGCTCTAGACGCGATCACACGGGAGCAGATGCAGGATGAGCTCAACAGGTTGTGGGCGGGTGCCGACGTCAGTATCGTCTTCGTGACACACGATGTGAGCGAAGCCGTCCGACTGGGCCACCGCATCCTGGTGATGTCAACTCGGCCGGGCAGGGTGTCG
The DNA here is from genome assembly GCA_044463405.1 of Nakamurella lactea. Classification (GTDB taxonomy): domain Bacteria; phylum Actinomycetota; class Actinomycetes; order Mycobacteriales; family Nakamurellaceae; genus Nakamurella; species Nakamurella lactea_B. The sequence goes on from JBIQML010000273.1 coordinate 843, forward strand.
GCGATTCTGACCAATGATGCCTTAGGGCACGGCGAAAGAGATGACGAGCGAGAGGCGGAGATGGCCATCCGCGTGCGCTCGGCGCTGGCCGGCGACGCCGGTGCCGGCGCAGTCCGTCGGGGACCGGAATGTGACGGAGTGCATGAGCGGTGATTTCTCGAGAATCTGCCGCGGTGTTTGCGAAGAGTCGCGCAGATAGAGCGCCGTTGCGCATGCCGGAAACGGGTGCCAACGAGAGGCCAAGTGGAGAGCCGAAGATGGCCGGAGGTACGGACAGCGATGGCGGCCGGCGACGCAGGGAGCACGGTGCGATCAAATCGGTTGTGATTCTGGTCGTGATCTTCGGCCTGTGGGAGTCGGTGACAAGGCTCGCGCACGTCAATCCCCTGCTGTTCCCCCCGGCGTCGCAGGTGTTTATGACGCTGTTGCGGGACTTGGGACTCGGTGGCAGCGGCGCAAGCTCCGGCCAGCTCTGGTCGTACACATGGTCAACGTTGTCGGTTCTCCTGGAGAGCTTCGCGATCACTATTGTGATCGCCGTGTTGCTGACGACCTTCGCGGTCAGCAGCGAGTGGGGACGTTCATTCCTTCGAACAGTCTCGGCAATCTTCCAGCCGCTGCCCTCCATCGCTTTACTGCCGGTTGCGATCCTGTGGTTCGGCCTAAATCTGCGATCCGTGATGTTCGTCGTTATCATGGCGATGCTGTGGCCGCTGTCCGGAGCGCTGAGCGTCGGATTCGCCACTGCGCCCGAGACCTTAGTGCGGGTAGGTCGCAACTACGGACTACGCAGCTGGCGCCTCGCCACCGGAATTTATCTGCCCGCGGCGCTGCCGAATGCCCTCTCCGGCCTGGACCTAGCCTGGGGATACGGATGGCGTGCAGTGATTGGAGCTGAGCTCGTATTCGGAGTGAGCGGCGGAACGGCCGGCCTGGGCTATTTCATCAACAATGCGAGGATATTCGCGGCGACGGACGAAGCTCTGGCGGCCATCGTGATGGTTATCATCCTGGGCTTCGTGACCGAGCTTCTCTTCCGCGCAGCGCAGGCGCGCACGACAAAGCGTTGGGGCATGCAGCGGTAACACAGTTGCTCGGAGACGTATCGATGGTACTTAGGAGTTGATGAGTGAAGATTGGCGTAACGTATCCACGATCCGTGAGCCTGGACGCTGCCCGCCGGTTCGTCGCGCGTGCAGACCGCTTGAGATACGACACCGTCTGGGTGCCTGAATCGTACGGGTTCGACAGCTTCACGATCTTGAGTGATTTGGCGGCACGGACGTCGTCGATCAAGCTCGCGACCGGAATTGTGAATGTTTACAGCCGGTCTCCCGCTCTGATCGCTCAGTCCATTGCGGGATTGGACGCGTTGAGCGGAGGCCGCGCGGTCCTTGGCCTCGGCACGTCAGGCCCCAAGGTTATCGCAGGCTGGCACGGGTCGGAATTCGGGCACGGTCTCCGACGGCTTCGGGAGTCGGTCGAGATCGTGCGACTCATTTTGAGGCGCGAGAGACTGAGCTATCACGGCGAAGCGTTCACCATCGACGGTGGAATAAGGCTGATGCGAGAGCCCGTCCGCGCTCGGGTGCCCATCTTCTTAGGGTCGATCACCCCGGCCGGGAGCCGGCTGGCAGGGGAGATCGCCGACGGCTGGTTGCCGACGTTCGTCGCTCCGACCAAGATGAGCAGGGTGTTGGTTCCGTCGCTAAACGCAGGTGCGCGACGGCGGTCACCGGAACTCGGAGAGTGCGATATCTGCGCCTTCGGGATGAGTGTGGTCGTTTGCGACGATCTGGATGCGGGTCGAGACGCCGTTCGCAAACGGTTGGCGCTGTATGTCGGTGGCATGGGTTCACACAAGTCGAACTACTACAACGATCTCTTCGTGAGATACGGATACGTCGAAGAGGCGAACCGCATACAGCGTCTCTTCCTGAGCGGGGATCGTGTCGGTGCCGAAAGGAGCGTGACGGATGAGATGATCGATGCGACCTCGATAATTGGCTCCCCAACCGAGTGCCGCGAGCAGCTGCTCGAACTCGCAGCGACTGGGCTGGCTTCCGTGGCACTCACCATCGAGACGGTGACGTCGGACATGGAGGGTGAACTGTCGTCCAGCCTCGAAGCGCTGGCACCGCCGCCGTGAAGTGAGGGAGCCAACGCGGGCCTGGAAGGCGTGCTTCCGGGACATACGCGCGGAACCTCGATGCGTGCAAGTTGAAAATTCGTCATGCCTGGTTGAGGTTGGTTCAGCACGTTTACGAGGCTGTCCAGCATCCGTAGAGCCATCGCTCCAGGCTCACCTGCCTGCGTCAAGGCTCGGCCGAGGCGGTCGAAGAGCCTGGCTGATATCTCAAGGCAACCCTTTCCCGAGGGTCGAGGTAACAGTTGTTAATGTCCTATAACCGGGGTACCAAGATATCGCGCGAATAGGTCATGGTCGGCGGTCGGGTCTGGTCTCCCAGCCGTGGGTGCTCCACGCAGAACGGCTCAGTCTTCGGATGATGATCACGGCGCTTGCCAGGGCAGTGAACGCATCGATCACGGCGGAGCGTCGTTCGGTGCACTCCAGTACCGGCTCCTCGATCGGAACAGGGCGTGCCTTGCCGCCCTTGGCGGTGATTTGCGTTGAAGTCGGTGCGTTCGTTATGGCTCGGGGCGGTCCGGGGGCGGTCCCGTTCACGGGACGTCCAAGGTTCGGATGTCGATCGGGGGATCCCGCTACGAGGCGGACGGCGATCAGGCTGCCTGTCCGATTCATCCGGATGTTGCTCAAGACCCCCGCCGGCAGGTGCCGACGAGGGCTCGGAGCTTGAGGAACACGGCGCGCCTAGAGGTGTCCTGGCTCATGACATCGGAGTGGGGTGTCTCACGTCATCCGCATAGCGTGTCGCGGGTCATCGGAATGGCCACTGGGCGGCAGGGTCGGCCATGTCGAATTCTGCCCAGCGTCGTCTGCTGATCACCGCTGTTCTGGCCGGTCAGTCCCAGTCCGAGGTCGCGCGTACCTGCGGTGTCTCGCAGGGCTGGATCAGCCCGCTGATGGCCCGCTACCGCCGCGACGGAGAAGCGGCCTTCGAACCCGGATCACGCCGCCCGAAGTCCAACCCGAAGGCCACCCCACCCGACACCGCCGAGTTGATCATCGAGCTACGCAAGAAACTCGCGGCCACCGGTCTGGACGCCGGCCCGGACACGATCGGTTGGCACCTGCACCACCACCACCAACTCACCGTGTCGAGGGCCACCATCGCCCGGCACCCGACCCGGGCGGGGCTCGTGGTGCTGGAGCGGGACTGTCCGGCGAATGGTGTAAGTGACGTTTCATGTTCGGTCCTCGGCGGCCGGCATGCGGTCGGCGAAGGTGATCGCGAAAGCGTTCAATGCTGGTTTCCAGCGTACGGCCCAACGTGTCTGCCCGGTCCCGGTCGGGTCCAGGGCCCGGGTGACGAGTTACAGGGTGTTCATCGCCGACTGTTCGTTGGGGAAGTGGCCACGGGCCCGGACCGCGCGGCGGTATCGGGCGTTGAGCGACTCGATCGCGTTGGTCGAGCTGATCAGCCGGCGGATCTCCACGTCATAGTCCAGGAGGGGCACGAACTCTGACCACGCCGAGCGCCACAGTCGGATGATCGCCGGATACTGCCGGCCCCATTTGGTCTCCAACGCGTCCAACGCCTGTTCCGCGGCGGCCGGGGTGTCGGCCTGGTAAATCGGCCGCAGGTCACCGGACAGCTCGTCCCAGTGCTTGCGGGAGGCGTAGCGGCTGCTGCCCCGCACCAGATGGATGATGCAGGTTTGCACCGTGGTCAGCGGGAATACCGCGTTCACGCTGTCGGGCAGGCCCTTCAGTCCGTCACAGACCAGGAAGAACACATCGCGAACGCCGCGGTTGCGCAGCTCGGTGAGCACCGCCATCCAGAACTTCGCCGATTCCCCTCACCGGTGGTCCGCAGCCGGTCCCGCTCGTGCTGGCCGGGGTGAGCACCGAGGCGCTGGCGGCGGTATGGAATCCATCCGGCATTCTCCACGATCCAGCCGGTGCCGAACGTCTGGGCGCGGCGGCAACCGGGGTCGCATCATCGTGTCAATGAGCTTGCCCTCTCTGGAGCACGAACCAGATTTGCTGCTGGTGAATGCGGTCACCACAGCGTCATCGGCTTGGCCCCACGGGACGATCACGGTTCGATCCATCGCTCGGATCGGCGTCGACTTCGGACTGAGCGGCGGGCAGGTCTATCGCGTCGAGGCGAGCACCGAGGACGGCGGCTCGATCTCGTTCGTGCTGAAGCGCGAAGGCGTGCAAGCGGTCGAGCGAGCAGCCCGGTTTCATCGCCTCGTCAGGAAGGGGGCGGCCGGCTCAATTCCCGCGTATTTTGGCAGCTGTCTCGACCACATGACACGGGTGTGCTCCTGCTGGAAGACGTAGCACCTGCCGAACAGGGCGACGTGCTGTCGGGATGCACAGAGCTGCAGGCGCTGTCGGCCGTGCGGTCACTTGCACGCATCCATGCGCTTACCTGGAACACGATCAACGACCGCCTTCATGAACAGGCTCCCCGCTGGCAGGGATCGACCACCGCACCCAACCGGTGGGCCGGCCGGTTGGCCGCCGCCGGAGAGCGCTTTCCTGATATCGTCGCCCCATTCATGACCGTGCGCCAGCGACTTCCTGACCAGGTAGAGACCGCCAACGAATCCCTCCGCGACGGCGACGCCGGCTGGATCCACCGAGACGCGCATCTAGACATCGTGCTCTTCCGACCCGATGGCACCGCAGTGCTGATGGATTGGTCTAGTGCCGTCATTGGACCGCCAGCAGTCGACCTCGCACGACTGCTCACCGAAGGCATCAACGCCGCCGCCAGCGGCGGGCACGCATCTGAATTTGTCGTCGCCTACGTCGGCGAACTTGCACGATGCGGTGGGACCGTATCGGTTGACGAACTGTGGCACACGCTGTCTGGTGCAGTGACACTGCTGATCCAGGTCGCGGTCGGATGGGCTGGCCGAGATGAACACCGGCAACCGGTAACGAGGATGCGTGCACTCCAACGGCAGTTCCTGCTAAGCGCAGTCGCCTGGGTCTCACACGAACGAATGACAAAACCTGGCGGACACCCTACGGATGACCTGTCCCGCTAGACGATCGCCGCGCGGCTATGATACTTAGCTTGAGTATCTGTCCGGCGACCATTTGACCGCGGGGGTCCATGGTTATCGTCGCCGTGCGACGACGAGCCATTCCCGGCCGGGCCGATCCGGTACATCGCGAACATCGACCAAATCCAGATCGGCCTCGTCAAGATCATCGGCAAGCTCGTCACGTTCCCGGAACCGCAAAGTCGAGTCGCTGGTCAGCAGCGTCCCGTCGGCGAAGGCAAAGCTGTTCCTGATGCCCACGCGCGGCCGGTTGATGCCGCTGACCTCAACCCACGTCTCTACTCGACCTTCTCCGGGCACCTCCACCGCGTGCCACGTCTGATCCCTGGTCCGGTGCTCCCACGCGTGAGCCGCCGGGACACGGGACTCGAACACCAGGTGCCCTCTCGACCTCAGTGCGGGAGCCAATG
>JBIQML010000274.1:0-6410 GCA_044463405.1 Nakamurella lactea
GGTGCCGGGCGGCGAGCAACGACCGGATGCCGTACCAGACCAGGTATGCCGCACCCGCCCAGCGCAGGGCCACCAGCAAGGCCGGGACCCGGACCACCAGCGCCCCCACGCCGACCACACCGGCCCCGATCAGCAGCACGTCCGCCCCGATGCAGATCGCCACCACCGCGCCCACGTAGCGGCCGGCCAGTCCCTGCCGGAGCACGTAGGCGTTCTGCGCGCCGATCGCCACGATCAGCGACAGGCCGGTGGCCAGACCGGCCAGCAGCAGCGGGATCACGGCGTTCACGGAGGTCACGTCACCGACGCTAGAGCCCGCACCTGCTGAAGCCAAACTAAGGTTCCTACAGGACCATTAGCATTGCTTCATGCAGCCGGATCAGCTCCGCACCCTGCTCGCCATCGTGGACACCGGCACCTTCGAGGCGGCCGCGCGAGCCTTGGACGTCACCCCCTCCGCGGTCAGCCAGCGCATCAAGGCACTCGAGTCGCAGCTCGGCCGGCTGGTGGTGCGCCGGGGAGTGCCCTGCCGGCCGACCGCGTCCGGCCAGGTGCTGGTGCGGATGGCACGGCAGATGGCGCTGATCCAGGCCGACGCGCTCGCCGAGCTGGACGTGGCGGCCGCCGGTCCGGCCGAGCTGGCCGTCGCCATCAACGCCGATTCGCTCGCGACCTGGTTCGTCCCGGTGCTGGCCACCGTCGCCGGCTGGGGTGACACGGTGCTGCAGTTGCACGTGGAGGACCAGGAGCATTCCGCCGAGCTGCTGCGATCCGGCGAGGTGATCGGCGCCGTCACCTCCGATCCGGTGGTCACCCAGGGCTGCTCGATCCGGCCGCTGGGCTCCATGAGGTACATCCCGATGGCCACCCCGGCGCTGCGGGACGCCCACCGGAAGGGTCAGCGGCCGGACTGGGCGCGGATGCCGGTGGTGCGGTTCAACGCCAAGGACGACCTGCAGCACGCGTTCCTGGCGCGGCGCGGGGTCGACGGCTCCGGCGACGCCGCTCCACCCGTGCATCAGGTGCCGTCCTCGCAGGGGTTCCTGGCCGCGGTGCTGGCCGGGCTGGGGTGGGGGATGGTCCCGGTCATCCAGCTGGGCGGGATCGCCCCAGGCTCGCTGGAGCGGCTGGCCGGTCGGGAACACGTCGATGTGCCGCTGTACTGGCAGGCCTGGCGGTTGCGCTCGCAGCGTATCGACCGGTTCACCGATGCGCTGGTCGCGGCGGCGCGGCAGGGGCTGCGGTGACGGGTGGCCGCGGCGCTTGCGGTGACGGATCCCGCTGGCGTCAGGCGAGCAGGTCGGCGTCGGTCAGGTAGCGGGTCAGTGCCACCCGCGACGACACCCCGAGCTTGCCGTAGATGTGCTCCAGATGCGTCGTCACCGTTCGTGGGCTGATGAACAGCTCCGCCGCGACCGACGCGTTGGACAGGCCCCTGGCGACCAGCCTGGCGACGTCGAACTCGCGCTCGCTGAGCGGCGCGACCGCCCCGGCGGCCGGTCGCCGGGCCGGTGGCGTGACCCGCCATCGGTGCAGCAGCTGGCGGGCGGTGCGCAGCGGGGCAGGTGCGCCCATCCGGTCGAAGAAGTCGAACGCCTGCAACGCCGCGTGCACCGCGGCGTCCCGTGCCGGGCCGGTCGCCGTCAGCGTGTCGCCGGCGGCGGTCGTGGCGACCGCCTGCCGCAACAGGCTGCGGTGCGCGTGGATCGCCAAGCCGAGTTCCTCGAAACCGGCGGCCGCGGCGGCGAAGTGTTCCACCGCCGCCTCCGGCGGGCGTGCGGTCAGGCCGGCGATCCAGTGCGCCAGCGCGCCCGGCAGGCCCGTGGAGCAGGACCGCACCGCGCGGATGCACTGCGCCACCCGGCCGGCCCCGTCGGCGTCGCCGCCCGCGGCGAATGCCTCGGCGAGCAGCGCGGCGCCCAGTACCGGCGCCCACCCGCCGGCGAGGTCCTCCATCCGGGCGCAGGCCCGCTGCGCTGCCTCCGCGTCACCCTCGGCCAGCGCCAGCCGACCGGCGGAGAACGCCACGATCGATGCCACGTTGCGGTCCTCGGCTAGCGCCGGGCCGAGGGCGAGCCTGCTCCGCCGCAGGAAGGTGCGCGCGGCGCGCAACCGGCCCCGGTGCGTGAGCAGCAGGGCGTGCGCGGCGAAGCAGCTCGCCGCGCCGCGCGGCGGCGCCAGGTGCTCGGCGGTGACGACCAGGTCGGCGGAGCCGCGCAGCGCAGAGTCGAGGTCACCGGCCATCAGGTCGGCGAACAGCAGCCGGCCGCGGGGCCACAGCGCCAGCATCGGCACGCGGGCGCGTTGCGCGATGTCGATGCTGGCCGTGCTGTGCCGGCGCAGCACGGGAATCGCCCCCTCGGCCGCGGCGACGACCGAGAGCTGGTCGTGGGACCGGACCTGCAGCGCGGGATCGGCGGACAGCTGCGCGGAGTGCAGCGCGTCGTCGTTCAGCCGGTTCGCGCGGGCGTAGTCCGTGCTGGCGTAGGCGAATGCGGCCGCGGCGAGGTCGGCACGCGCGTGCAGCGACGGCGAGTCGATGGTCACGGCCACCGCCCGCAGCCGGCCGGCCTCGCGGTCGACGGCCGCGGCGTCCGCGCGCCGCTGGGCGGTGACGGTGCGCGCGTAGTAGACCTCGCCCAGCTCGGCACCCGGAGCGAGGTCGGCGAGGGCGGTCTCGGCCGCCTCCAGCCGTCCATGGGCGTCGTCCGGCTGGCCGGCGGCCCAGTCCAGCATCGCGAGATGCCGCAGTGCCCTGGCGGTGTCGACGGCCCACCCCGTCGGGCTGCTCAGGTCCAGCACCCGCTCCCAGTGCCTGCGGGCGGCGTCCCGTCGGCCCAGGGCCTCCGCCAACTCGGCGGCCTCCGCCTGCAGTGCCACCGGCGTCGAGCCGTCCGGGGTCGGTGGCGCTGGCGGTGGCGCGGCGGTGCCCGCTGACGGCGCGGTGCCCTCCGACGGCGAGGTGCCCGCTGACGGCGCGGTGCCCTCTGACGGCGCGGTGCCCTCTGACGGCGCGGTGTGCGGTTGAGGCGCGTCGGGGTGGAGTCCGACCAGCGCGGCCGACAGGTAGCGGTAGGCGTCCTCGGTCGCGCCGAGGGCGCGCGACCTGCGCGCTCCGCGGACCAGCTCGGCGGGGGCGAGGTCCGGGCCGGCCAGCGGACCGGCCTGCAGCACCTGCTCGGCGATCCGCGGGTCGTCGGCGTCCCGCCGCCGCAGCGCCACGGCCAGCGCCGCGTGCGCCGCGCGGCGCTCGGTGCCGGTCAGGTGCGCCAAGATCACCTCGCGCACCATGCCGTGCGCGAGGTCGTACCCGTCGGTGCTCCACGCGACCAGCCGATGCCGTTCCAGTGCCGCCAGGGCGGGCGCCGGCATCCCCGATCCGGAGTCGCCGAGCGCCCCGTCACCGCCGCCGAGCACCTCCAGCGGTAACGGACCTCCGGCCACCGACAACGTCACCAGCGCCGCTCGTTCCGCGTCGGGCAGCCGGGACACCGTCGCCCACAGCTGGTCGTCGATGCCCTCGGGCAGCGGGATCGCACCGCCGCTCACCTCCCACGCCCCGCCCCGGTCGACGAGCTGGCCGCTATCCACCAGTTCTTGCGCCGTCGCCACCACGTACAGCGGCGTTCCCGCGCACCGGCGGTGCAGCGCATCCCGCAGGGAGTCCGACAGCGGGCCGCCGAGCACCTGCTCCGCGAGTGCCGCCGCGCTCGCGGGGTCCAGCCCCTGCAGACGGATCCGCTCCCGCCGCCACCCGAAGTCCGCGCACGACCGCGCCAGGGCGGTCGCCGCGGATGGGTGGCCGTCGGCGCCGGCGACCATGAGCAGCGCCGGTCGGTCGGCCAGCACGCCGGTGAGCCGGTTGAACAGCTCTGCGCTGGCCGCGTCGATCCTGTCGAACCCGTCCACCACCCACAGCAGCGGTCCGTCCCGGCAGATGCGCTCGACCAGCTGGGACAGCGCCTCCAACAGCACCTGCCGCTGCAGGGCGGTGTCCGCCATCGGCTCCGCGGCGGGCAGGCCGATGCCGGCGAACAGCCACCCGAGGGGCCCCAGGTCGTCGACCAGCCGCCCGCGTGCCGCGGCCGTCCGCGCCCGGAGCAACGGGCCGAGCCCATCCACGGCCACCGCGAACGGGCCGGACTCGCCATACTCGGTGGCCCGGGCGCTGGTGGTGGTGAATCCGGCGGCGCGCGCCAGCCGAAGGGCCTCCCGGCAGAGCCGGCTCTTGCCGGCGCCGGTGGGACCCGACACCCGCAGCAGCGCGCTGGCGCCCGAGGTCACGTCACCGATCAGGGTCTCCAGCAGCGCGATCTCGGCGGACCGCGCGACCAGTGACGTTGCCTCTCGCCGGTGCTCCATCACCAGGTCACGCTAGCCAGCGGGCCGGGTACGCGCGCGCGGAATCGGTCGTTCTACGTATGCCGTCACCGGTGCCCGCGGCCCTAGCGTCCCGACGTGTTCACGTCACGCTGCCCAGGAAGAACCACCACCATGACATCCGGTACCCAACCCATCACATCCCCGGCACCGTCCGGCGTTCACCCGAGCCGGCAGCACCGCCCCGGGGACGGTCACGGCGCCGGCGACTCCCCGGCCGGCACGGGCCGGACCGGCGGCGTGGTGTTCGCCGTCGGCGGCGTCGTCACGGCGGCCGGCAACATCCTGCATCCCACGGGAGGATCGGTCAGCTATCACTCCTCCATCGCCAGCCAGCTGGCCAACCCCGTCGGCACCCCCGCCGCCTGGATGACGCTGGTGGGATCGCTGCTGATCGCCTGGGGACTGTGGGTGCTGGCCGACGGCCCCTGGCGGGATGCCGGCCCCGCGGTGCGGATCGGGGCCCGGCTGGGAGTGCTCGGCTCGGCCATGCTGGTCGTGGAGAGCGCGGTGACGCTGGCCATGCGGACGGCCGCCGTGCCCTACGCGGCGGGCACCGTGGTGCCGATGGTGCGGCTGTCCGAGGTGCTGTACGCCGGATGCCTGCCCGCCCTGATGCTGGGCGCCATCCTGGTCAACCTCGGCAGTGCCCGGCTGGCCCCGGTGGTGGTCCGGATCCTGGGCGCCATCGGCATGGTCGCCCTGGGCCTGGCCGGACCGTTGGTCGACGGGATCCACACGATCGCCCTCTGGCCGCTGTACCTCGGCGGTGCCCTGGTGTGCCTGTGGATCGTCTGGGCGGGTGTCCACCAGGCCATGCTGGGCGAGGGTTCGTCGCCACGGGCGTCCGCGTTCCCGGCGGTGTAGCGGGCCGGGCGGTGGGTGGAGCCATATCGGGCGCTTGCACTCTCACCCCGAGAGTGCCAGACTCGGGGCTGGCACTCGGAGCCTCTGAGTGCTAGGTCGGTACGGCGAGGGTCGTCACTGCTCGGGCTGTATGTCCGGTTCGGCGAGGGCCCGTCCGTCGCGGGCGTCGATGTCGGCCACGAACACCTGCTGTCACTGTCCGGCGGCTCACCAGGCCGACGGACAGGCGAAAACCTGGAGGAAGAACACCTCATGGCCAAGCTGATCGCTTTCGATGAGGAAGCGCGTCGCGGGCTCGAGCGAGGCATGAACACCCTCGCCGACGCCGTCCGGGTGACGTTGGGGCCGCGCGGCCGCAACGTGGTCCTGGAGAAGAAGTGGGGCGCTCCGACCATCACCAACGATGGTGTGTCGATCGCCAAGGAGATCGAGCTGGAGGACCCGTACGAGAAGATCGGGGCCGAGCTCGTCAAGGAAGTTGCCAAGAAGACCGACGACGTCGCCGGTGACGGCACCACCACGGCCACCGTGCTGGCGCAGTCGATGGTCCGCGAGGGCCTGCGCAACGTGGCCGCCGGCGCCAACCCGATGGCCCTGAAGAAGGGCATCGAGAAGGCCACCGACGCGATCGCCCAGCAGCTGCTGGCGGACGCCAAGGAGGTCGAGACGAAGGACCAGATCGCCGCCACCGCGTCGATCTCGGCCGCGGACACCACCATCGGCGAGATGATCGCCGAGGCGATGGACAAGGTCGGCAAGGAAGGCGTCATCACCGTCGAGGAGTCCAACACCTTCGGGCTGGAGCTGGAGCTCACCGAGGGCATGCGCTTCGACAAGGGCTACACGTCGCTGTACTTCGCCACCGACCTGGAGCGCCAGGAGGCCGTGCTCGACGACCCGTACATCCTGCTGTACGGCTCCAAGATCTCCTCGGTCAAGGACCTGCTGCCCGTGCTGGAGAAGATCATGCAGGCCGGCAAGCCGCTGCTGATCATCGCCGAGGACGTCGAGGGCGAGGCCCTGGCCACCCTGGTCGTCAACAAGATCAAGGGCACGTTCAAGTCCGTCGCCGTCAAGGCCCCGGGCTTCGGCGACCGCCGCAAGGCCATGCTGCAGGACATCGCGATCCTGACCGGTGGCCAGGTCATCACCGAGGACGTCGG